>JANQKH010000482.1 GCA_028281215.1 Phycisphaeraceae bacterium
ATCCGCCTAGGCGGAATGGCGATCCTCTTCACCGGCATGGGCTGCTGGTTCCTCTACGACGGCCTGGTTGGTTATCCCTCGCAGCAAGCTATCGCCGACGAGTTCGACGCCTTTCGTCTGACCAACGAAAAAGACAATCCCAAATGGCAGGATGCCTGGGACGCCGAAGCAGAGAAGAAAGGTTACCCGGCAGTGGTCTGGCGTGAGCCGGAAGACAAATGGTATGAAGACCTGCGCCACGATTCATCATCAATCATGTGGCAACTGGCGTTCGGTGGTGTCGCCCTGCCGTTTGCCGCGTGGTTCATTTTTCTCTGGGTAAAGTCCGGCAAGCGATGGATCGAAGCGGACGACGACGGTGTGCACAACGAGTCCGGCCGACGAGCGACGTGGGATCAGATGGTCAAACTCGACAAGCGCCGCTGGCCCAAGAAAGGCATCGCCGTGCTGCATTACGCAGACAGCGCCGAAGCCGCCACGAAGGCCAGGGAAGCGCTTTCCAAGGATGCGGGCGAGGCAGGCGATACCGGCGGTGCGGTCACGAAGACGATTACCCTCGACGACTGGAAATACGAACAGGCCAGCACCAAGGCGATCGTGATGGCCATCGAGTCCCACCTCGGCGACGACCTGATCATCGGCGACATCACCGAAGCCAAACGCGACGCTGAAAAGAAAGCAAAAGCGGAAGCCGAAGCGGAAAACGATGCCGCCGGCGAAGGCGATGAGCAGGCCGCCGCGTCAACGGAAACGGATGCGGACGAAACGCCTGGCGAAACTCACGACAAGTCCGGCGACGAATCAAAAGACGCTCCGGCCGAGCGCGTGGGTTGATTACGAGTTCAGCTAAGTTGGCCGCCACAATTTGACCTTGCGGGCGCCACCCTTCCAACGGTCTGAATCGCCTCCTGTAAAGCCAAAAAATCAGCACCGCTCGCGGTGAAGCGAAACGGTGCTGGTGGGAAGAGAGAGCAAGGTTGTACGAACACTTAAAGTGTATCGAAACGGTGTGGCGCGTCAAGGCAAATCACCCGCCGTCCCCCCTGGCTTGGATCATTGTACCCAACCGCCAGTCGGCGTTTAGGTGTCCGAAACGGCGAAATTTGTTCTTTTGAGGGCAAATCAACCCGTTGCCCATCAACCGCGGCCAATTCCATTTATGAGTGCCGCACCGTTTCGTTCAATCAAAAATCGAAAATGCTTTTCTTCGTCTTCCAATACGCGTCGTCCAGTTTCCGCTCGGCGAATTCGCCTTCCACGTCGTCTTCATAGAACGACATGTCGACTTTCTGGGTGGGATTGGAATCAGGGTTGGTGTTGGGATTGGTGGCCGGTGGATCCTTCGGTGTCGGGCGTGGCGTGCTGGGCGTGTTGGGTTTGGGATTCGGTTTGACGTTCGGCTTGGGTTGCGGCCGGGGCGTTGGTGTCGTGTTGGGCTTCGTGTTTGAAGCGACCTGAATGCCCAGGCGGTCGCGGCGGCTCTTCGCCAGGCGATCGGAGGTTGGACCGTCCACCTTGTGCTTGGCGAACGACAGCCGCACCTTGGTGAACGCGAGTTTCGCGCCGGCGTCGTCCGGCTTCAGGGACAGGTACTGTTCGTAATACACCCGGGCGCGCACCAGCATGTGCACCGCGGCGTTGGACGATACGTCGCCGTCAGCCAAACCGGCGTACCACTTGGCGAGCTTCAAACTCTGGTCGGCGTCCAGCGAATGCACCGGTCGGCCCGCCCAGTGAAGCAGGTCCATCTGATCCTTTGTGTAAACGATCACCGCGTAACGCTTGGGGGTTACCGGGCGGTCCAGTTCCTGGATGAACAACTCAGCCAACGTTTTCGCGGCTTCTTTGTCCGACGGATCGCGTTCAAGGGCGCGAGTGGCCGAATCAATCTTGCGGCCGACGACCGCCATCGGTTTGACCTTGTCCAGTTTCTCCTTGATAACCGTCAACTGCGTCGACTTGACCACGCGCCCAATCTGGTACGCCTTGGTCAGCAATCGCACGGCATCCATGTATTGGGCGCGGCGCGTCTTGCCGTCGGCGATTTCGACCATCAGTTCAACGGTGGCCTGCCCGGCACGTTCGTGTCGCGCCTTGGCGGATGCTGAAGTGCCACGCGAGGTGCGAAAGACGATCTCATAAAGTCGCAGCAGGTTCTCCTGCATTTCAAGTTGTCGCCGGGGCACGATGTTCGCCAATTCCTGAAGCGCATCGGTCGCCACTTTGAAGCCGGACGTGTGCGTGCTGCCCAATTCGTAAGACCGTTCGTACAACAACACGGTCAGTGGATCGCGGCCGCCGGTCTCCCGCGCCTTACCGAGCAGGATGGCGGCGAGCTTCGCGTCGTCGGCGGTGGAGCGCGTGGTTTTGACGCCCTTATACGCCTTGCCGAACATGTCGTCGAAGATTTTGAGCGCTTCAGCGTCGTCCTTGGCGTGCACGCCACCGGCCAGCAAAAGCACCATGACGGTCACGGTGGTTAACATTCGCGTTGTTCTGGAAAGCATGTTGGAATTCCCGCAGTGTTGTGGTCAGGATCGGGTTTTACCCAATGGCGGCCTCTAATCCTGACACGAATCCAATGCGACATTTTACCGCAATCGCTGGGCCGCCATGTATTCGACGCGTAAAATCGTCGCGAGTTTCCATGACTGACGACCACCCCCCTGCCTCCGAACCGCCGATCTACGAAGCCGAGGACGGCAAAATCGATCGGCACGGCGAAATGACCGGCGCCATCACCGTCAACATGGTATTCACCATGCTCCCGGTCGCGGCGTGGAGTTTTTTCATCGGCCCGCTGTTTTTCGGTAACAACGTACTGCCGATCCTGCTGATCGCATTGGCACTGGCGCTGGTACTGCCATTTTTGGGATTGCGATTGAGCCGGCGCGTGTGGGCGTATTTAAGCCGTTGGGCCGATCGGTTGGAATGAGGGTGAAGACGCTTCACCCCACCGCCGCCATGATCGGCGCCAGGTGATCCACGGCCGCCTTCGCATCGATGATGCGCGACTCGCCGGCTTCACGTTCAATATGCATGTCGCCGGTGTAATCACCGTCGGTCAACACTTGCATGAACGCCTGCCAATCAACCTGTCCCGTGCCGACAGGCACTTCGCTGCCCCACTCGCCGGGCGTTGACGTTTTGATGGCGTCCTTGATGTGAATCGATCTGACGCGCGGCAGTAGTTTTTTCAGGGCGTCAATCGGATCGCCCTTGTCGTAGAGGATCATGTTTGCCGGATCGAAGTTGATGCCGATGTTTTCGACCTTGCGATCGTTGTGCATGTGATCGAAGAAGGCGTTCAGATCGTCCGCCGTCTCCTGTCCGGTTTCGAACAGCAACGTGATGCCCTGCTCAGCAAAAATGCCCGCGAACACTTCGATGCGATCGGCGAGCTTCTTGAACTCGTCGCTCGACTGATCATGCGGCAAAAAGCCGGCGTGGAACATGACCATCGGCAGACCGAACGCCTTTGCCTTCGCGGCGGCGCGCTTGGCGACGTCCTGGTTGCCTTCCCAATGTTCGTCCGGCACGACGCCGCCGGTTTTTTTGATGATCTCCATCGTGGAGTAATCTTCGCCGATCGTGCCGAACATGCCGGAGACGATCTTCGCGCCAATTGATGCGAGCGCTTCAGGCATGCCGTCGACAATGCCGGCGTCATCACGGTGCGGGACGAGCGCGAGTTGCAGTTTCTTGAGGCCGAGTTCGCCGAGAATATCCGCCATCTGCTGAGGGCTTTCCGGCCGCATCGACCATGAGCAGACGCCGAATTGTTCGAGGGATTGTGGGGTCATCATGTGCTCCGCAAAACAGGGAAGCAAGCATCATTGCGCGACCGGACATCATTTGCAAACACAACCACGGTCTGTATCACACGCTACTCACATCCCCATCCCACTTCACAAACGCCTCAATGCCTTCATACTCGGCGAGCCCGAGATTGTCGTACACCTCGGCTGTCGCGGTGTTGCGGTCTTCAGCGCGTTGCCAGAATTCGCGGGCGTCGTGCCCGGGGAACAGCGCGCGGTCTTTTTGCGATTCGTGTTTGAAGATCGCGTTGCGCTTGCGGAGCAATTCCTGAGGCGAAAGCGGCACCGCCATTTCGATTTTCTCCGGTTCCCATTCCTGCCAGGCGCCGCGATACAACCAGACGGCGCAGTCGGCGGCCCAGTCGCGCGTCTTCACGCGCTCCATCGCTTGGAAAATCGCCGACAAGCACGTGCGGTGCGTGCCGTGCGGGTCGCTCAAATCACCGGCGGCGTAGACTTGGTGCGGCTGCACCTTTTCAAGCAGGTCGACGATGATTTGAATGTCTTCCTCGCCCAGCGGTTTTTTGCGCACGCGACCCGTTTCATAAAACGGCATGTCGAGAAAATGCAACTTTTCGTAGGGAATCCCGCAATACCGCCCCGCCGCTTTCGCTTCGCCGCGACGAATCAACCCTTTGATCTTCTGCACCGGTTCGGAGTCGACCTGGCCAGGCTGTTTGTTGCGCAAAAACGTATCGATGTGCTCTTCGATCTTCCGCGTGTTCGCCGGGTCGATCTCGAACATCTGGTTGAATTCATTGGCGAAGTCGGCAAACCGGCTGGCGTCTTCATCGAACACCGCGATATTACCCGATGTCTGATACGCCACGTGAACCTCATGCCCCTGATCCACCAGCCGAATCAGCGTGCCGCCCATCGAGATGACATCGTCATCCGGGTGAGGCGAAAAGATCACCACGCGCTTGGGAAACACTTCGTCAGCGGCGCGTCGACCGGTTGGATACTTCGCGTCCGCGGGCTTGCCCGCGGGCCAACCGGTGATTGTGTTCTGCAACGCACGGAAGACGTCGATGTTGATGTCGTACGCCTGGCCTTGCGTGGCCAGCAGATCCTGCAAACCGCCTTCGTTGTAATCTTCATCGGTGAGTTTGAGGATCGGTTTGTCGACGTTTTGCGCGAGCCAGATCACGGCTTTGCGGATCGTCTTTTCATCCCAGTCGATCGGCCCGAGCAACCACGGGGAATTGAACCGCGTCAGGTGCGCCGCCGCCGCGCGATCGAGCATGAACTTGGCGTTGTTGTGTTCCTGCAAAAAGCTCGCGGCGATCTGTGGCGTGATCGGCCCCTCAATCGCTTTGGCGACGACCGGCGCTTTACCTTCACCGAACGCCATGAGAATCACACGCCGCGCTTCGAGGATCGTGCCGACGCCCATCGTGATCGCGCGACGAGGAACGTTCTCTTCACCGAAGAAATCACTCGCCGCATCCATGCGCGTCACACGATCGAGTGTGATCAAACGCGTGCGGCTTTCCTTGCCCGAACCTGGTTCGTTGAAACCGATGTGACCGGTCCGACCGATGCCGAGGATTTGAATGTCGATCCCGCCAGCGTCTTTGATCTTCTGTTCAAACTGCTGGCAATGATCGAACACCTGCTCGACCGACAGCGTACCGTCGGGGATGTTCACGTTCTCGGCCGGAATGTCGACATGATCGAACAGATGTTCGTTCATGAATCGCACGTAGCTTTGCAGCTCGTGCGGCTGCATGGGGTAGTATTCATCAAGGTTGAACGTGATGACATTCGCGAACGAAAGCTTCTCTTCGTTGTGAATACGAATCAGCTCGTTGTAGACGGATACTGGCGTGGAACCGGTCGCCAGACCCAGTACGGCGTTTTCGCCCTTGGCAGCCTTGGCGACGATCAAATCGGCGATCTCCCGCGCTACCGCGAGGCTGACGTCCGACGATTTTTCATAAACCGTTGTGGGTATGCGGTCACGCTGACGCAAGGCCGGGCTTTCATTGAGGGGTTGGGTGGTCATGGCAGTCATGGTGGCATGTCCTGTGAGGGTTGGCAATATAATAACCTATGCGATAGCATTGTCAAGCGACAGCAAAATGAACCCACCCTACCCGCCGCGCACTCATTCGGGCATATGATGCCCTGTCTCAACTTCCGGAGGTCCCATGGACGCCACCATCAGCCTTTTGTTGATCCCCTTCGTCATCCTCGGCGGCGGGATTGACGGCTCTACCGAACTGGTCGACTTCGCCCAACCCGAAGCACACTGGAAAGCCCAAGGCGCCAAGGTGTCGGACGATGTGCTCATCGCCCGGCTCAGCACAGCCAAGGTCGGCGACCTGACCCCGCTGATCCGCCAACTCGGCAGCGGCGACTTTCAAACGCGCGAATCGGCGGCGCAGACCATTCTCAACAAAGGCGCCGGCGCCATTCCGCAACTGAAAAAACACCTGGAAGATGAAGACCTGGAAGTCGCCAGCCGCGCAAAGAAACTCATCGATCGGCTGCAAACCAGCGACGTTGACCGCCTCATCGCCATCCGTGTGCTCGGCCAGCGCAAAAGCAAAGCCGCGATCCCCGCGCTCAAGGCGCTAACCACCTCCAAGGAACCGTTCGTCACCGAACACGCCAAGCGCGCGCTGGCGTGGATCGAAGGCCGATCCTACGAACCACCGCCGGTCGACCCGAAACTGCTCGACAAAGACCTGTGGCTGCTGCCCAAGAGTTGCATTGTCGTCGCGCAGACCACTTTCCGCGGCGGCAAGCCTTACGACGTCGGCCAACTCTACAAGGAATTGCCGTTCATCAATCAAGCCGGCCAAAAGCAGGAAGACATACAGAAACAACTGCATGAGATGATCACCAACTACCTCAAACTCATCGGCAACATTCGCATCGACGCGATCACGGTGGGATGGAACGGCAGCTTCGATGAAGACAGCAGTACGATCGTGGCCGTGGCTCGCGGGCTGTATGCCCGCAAGAAACTCAAAGACGTCGCCGGCAAGCAACCCGGCGCAACCGCCCGCGCTGTGGGCGACATCGATGTCATCGAACACGAATACGGCGCGCTGATCATGCCGTCCGACCAGATCGCCATCATGGTGTATGGCAAGAAGAATGTGCGACAGGCCATGATCAAAGCCGCGAAGGAAGGCGTCGGCACACTCCGCGAACACAAAGCGATCGCGAAACTGATTGAATCCGTCGATCGCAAGTCCGGCGGATGGGCGGCCCTCAAACTCACCAAGGAAATGAAAGAACAGTACTGGCTCACGCCCTACGCCAGCATCATTGCTCACCGATCCGTCAACAAAGACGGTCGACCGTCGATCAATATTACCTGTCACGGCGCAGACGCCGAGCAAGTCAACAAAACCGCGATGCGTTTCGCCATGGATATCAAAGCCGCGGAACAGTTGGCCATCCAGGCCGTGCAGCAGGGGCAGTTCCCGCAATCGGTGCTGGAGTTGGTGCAAAGCGTGAAGGTCGACATCGAAAAAGCCAACGCCAAAGTCACTTTTCACGCCCCCAAAGGTCTGGACACGGTGATGACGTCGATCGCCTTTTTCCCGGCGTTCGCATTGTTGGCGGGTGATGACTTTATGAATTTTTAGTCCAAACCTGGTTTTTTTCCGCCAGCCCACGCGCCGCGTGGGCGTGTCAGGGGGTAAACCCTTAGAACGATTATAAAATAATATTGAATAATGATTTACGTCCGTTTATGAAATCGCGATCGGATGTCAGAGGGATAACCCTGAGACAGTCTGCAAGGATCTGTAAAAACTGGATTTACAAGCGATTTAGTTTGTCAGGGGGTGGCGTGGCGGTGTCAGGGCAATGTGACACCAACGATGACGATGCCGGCTTTGTCCGCGGCTTCGAGCAG
>JANQKH010000605.1 GCA_028281215.1 Phycisphaeraceae bacterium
GGGGCGGTCCACCGTCTGTATGAATCAGCAGCGGCAGATCTCGCACGCCAACCGCATGTACGGCGATGATCACGAAGACATGTATCCCTACGGCGTTCCGAAACCCATCGACGTGGTGAATCACCCGCACTACGAACCTTGGGGGCCGGACCGCGGGCACGGCGTGCCGCCACAACAGCAATTTTTCGATCTTCAATACATCACGGACACCAAAGTCTGGATGTGTCCCAGCGATCCGCACCCACAAAACTACAATTGGTGGGACTACACCGTACATCCTGATTTCACTGAAGGTTCGAGCTACATGTTCAGCGAAGATGCCCTGTTCGGCGTCGCATGGAAAGAGCGAATCGCACTTCGATTTGACCGTGTCTGGCAACCCTCCTCGTTTGGTTTTATGACCGACGGCTGGATGTGTCCCAACGGCTGGACGTGGGCACGCGTGGATCCATGGGATCCCAGCCATACGGAGTGGTGGCACATTCGCATCGACTGGTCACACAACAACCGCGTGAGCGTGCTGTGGGGTGACGGGCATGTCACATCGGAATTGCAACGCGGGATTACGCAACGCGTGCGGGAACATCCGCTGTTTAATTATTGATTTCGATTCCAAGTAGCATGGCAGTCTGAGCGGCGATCTGCGATCGCCCGCTGAACATTTGATGCCTCCCGGCATTCTTTACCTCCCTCTCCCTCACCAGTACCCACATCCTTTACCTCTCTGCCCCCCCTTCCTACACTGCCCCGACTTTGGAACACCTGATCCCTGAAGCGTGGTTTGAACCTCTGGGTTGGTACCTGTTGTTGCCCATCGGCGCGGTGGCTACGTACTTTCTGATCAAAGGCGCCGACTGGCTTGTCGAAGGCGCATCGGGGTTGGCATATCAGTTCGGCATGCCCAAGGTGATCGTCGGCGCGACGATTGTTTCATTGGGCACGACGAGCCCCGAGGCGGCTGTCTCCGTGCTTGCAGCATGGCAGGGCAATGCCGGGCTGGCGCTGGGCAACGCCGTGGGTTCGATCATTGCAGACACCGGATTGATCTTTGGGGTCGGCTGCATGATGACGTGCCTGCCGGCGGACAAGTTCGTGCTGACGCGACAAGGTTGGACGCAGTTTGCATCGGCCATCCTGTTGGCGGGGCTATGCTACCTGCTGTTCTTCGTGCATGAACCGGTACCAATTCCCGACCCGGCCAACCCTGAACAGACGGTATTGTCATCGCCGATGATTCCTCGCTGGGTGGGGCTGATTTTTTTAGGCCTGCTGGTTGGCTACATGTGGATCAGCGTACGATGGAGCAAACAACATCAGTACGGTGAACCTGGCCTTGTCCCGGATGACGTCGCTGAGGCGGTGGACGCGATCGGCATCACGCAAGAAACCGAAGCGGAAGAAAAAAAGCGCGGGTCCGCGTTCCTGCTCGGCATGGTGCTCATCGGTCTGGTGATCGTCATCTTCTCCAGCCACGTGATGGTGCAATGTGCGGGGCAACTTGCCATGCGCATGGGCGTGGCGGATGTGGTGATCGCCGCGACGCTCGTCGCACTGGGCACGTCGGCGCCAGAACTGGTGGTCGGCATCACCTCGATTCGCAAAGGGCATCCGGAGTTGCTCGTCGGCAATGTGATTGGCGCGGACATTCTCAATGTGTTATTTGTGATCGGCGCATCAGCGTCCGCGAAGGCGTTGCCGATCATCGAACGGGGCAAGGACTTTGAAGACATCTTCTTGTGGGTGCACCTGCCCACGATGCTTGTGATTCTGATCCTATTCCGACTGTTTATTGCGCACGCCAACAAGCGCGGACATTTCAGTAACTGGATGGGATACCCGATGGTGGGCATCTACGTGGCGTACGTCATCGCGCAAGCTGTGCTCGGTTAGCAGTATCGAGTCCCATAATCGCCGGCCCGGCATACGTCCGCCAAACTCAATGTCGAATCGGACCGACTTTGCATGGAGGAACCCGCGCGCCCAAACGGTGTGGGTGTCGCATGGCAGACGAGGACTGATCCGTGTCGCTGATCATCAAACAACTGAGTACCACCGACCGCGAAGACGCCGCAGCCTTCTGGAATCAGAACGATCAAGCCGACGGCGATGCCTTGCCCGGCCCCGAAGCGCCGACACTGGACACGAACCTCAGCCTTATTGCCATTCAGGATGGACAAACGATCGGGCTGACACTGTGCCATCTTGAAATCAACAAAGGTCAATCGCATCAGTTGACTATCGTCACCACCGGTGACGACCAACTGCTCCAACACCTGATCGATAAGTCGCTGGCCAAGCTGACCCAGCACGGTGTTCACAAGTGTCAGGTGAACCTGCTGGGCCACGACCAACCGGATCACATGTGGCAACAGACCAGCTGGCATTTTGGTGACGCGGAGGGTGGACTGCCATCAAACGATGGAACGGACGATGCTGTCGCAACTCAATCACAAGAAACAGCAGATTCAACGAAATCACCTGAAAGCGACGCCTCCAACGCCACCGCGTGATCAAAACATCACGGGTTGACCTGTTCCAACGCCTCGCGTTCCGCATCGATGACGGGCTTGAAACTCCATACTTTCAGACCCGTGTTCGGCAGCGACGATTCAAGCGAGGCCTGTTCGAGTGGTTGTTTCTGTTTTTCGCCCGCCAGCATGAACACTTTCACTTTGGCGTCCTTGGCGATCTGTCCGATCTGATCCGCAGTTGCCGGCAGGATGCGCTTTTGCAAATAGAGTTGAAAGGCGGCCGGCATCGACGCAGTCGCGCCGGTCGCGTCCGCCACGACGTACAAGGGCCGATCGCCGACCAGCTCGGTCACCTGCTGCGCTTCGGGGCGAATTACGCTTCGGGCGGTGTCACTGCGCGTGGCGGGAAACGCCATCACCGACGCCAACGTGATCGCCCACACCGCCCAACAGACTAGCGCCCTTCCAGGATAATGCGTCAGTACGAAGCGCATGCTTAGACCAATAATCGCCAAGAGGACCACCATCAGTCCGACGGAGAACGGCCAACCGTTCTGCGCGAAAATTGGCTGGTCGATCCAACCCTGCTCCACGAACGGCGTCGGCCAAGTGACCATCGCCGGCACAATGACCGACGCGCCGATGAGCAACAACAGGTGAGGCCAGCGCACCCAGCGCCATAACCGGGCGAATCGACCTTCGTCCGCCATGTCCGCCCACTGACGGAACAACTGACCGATGACCAGCGAGCCGGCGGGCACCAACGGCAACAACGCGCCCAATCCCGCGGCCGACTCCATCGTCAACGTGATCAGAATCGTCACCACAAACCACGTCCATCCGATGAACAGCCGTGTACGCGAACCGGCACTCGATGTGCTGAACGGCTGAAGCGCCGCCGCGAACAGCCAAAACGTCCACGGCAACAGCGATGCAAGCACGAGCAACAATCGATTGCCCGCATCGTCAAGGAAACGATGCACCGTCTCCTGTCCGAACGGTTGATGTTCAGCGAGCCACTTGATCGCCACATCCGGATCGTGGTTGTGCAACAGCGCGGTCCAGGGCAACACAAGCAACACGCCAATCAGCAACGCAGCGACCAATCCAATCAGGTGGCCCACGCGATTCGGACAAAGCAGCAGGATCAAAAGAATCGGGCCGGCAATACTGATGATGACGAGCGGTCCGGTCGCCAGACCGGCGGCGCCGAAGGTCAGGCCGCATACCAGCCAACCGATGAACTGCCGCTCAAGGGACGGCGCCGGCCGCAACGGTCGAATCGCCCAGATCGCTGATGCAATGCTGAGCAGCGCCCACATCGTCTGATGCACCGGCGGGCGCGCCAGCCTAGCATGCCATATGA
>JANQKH010000531.1 GCA_028281215.1 Phycisphaeraceae bacterium
GGCGCTGTTCAATAAAACGTTTGCAAAATACCTTGCGGATGCAACGCCGGATCAAACAATGTGATCAGTGTGGCGATGGGCTCGAACCTGCAAGTCTACCTGACACGGCGACTCTGTCCGCGACAACCTGACTTACGTGCATTTCACGCAACCCTTACTCCTCCGGCGGCGCGATGCCCAGATCTTTTTCTGTCAGGTTGATGTGTTTGCCGCCGGTGGTCCTGGCGATGTCGGCCATCCAGTCGATGCGTTTGCCGCCGAGAACACGAACAGTGTGAATCGGCGCCTGGTGGGCGCGGCGAATCTGGTTCAGATCATAGCGCACCTTCTTTGGCGTCGCGCCGTTGTGTCCGACGGTGGAACCGTTGGACATCCAGATGATCTTGTCCGGCTTGAAATGATGCGCCAGCTTCAGCGCCGGCCCCGGGTCCGCGCCGCCGGTCGGGGCGACGCCGCCCTTGTCGAGCCATTGGGCGAACGCGCGTTTGCGAGATCGTGTCGCGCGGTGCAGGCCGTATTCGTCGCCGACCAACGGTTTGTTGTTTTGATAGAAGATCACGCAGAATTTTGTCGCGCGGTCAAGACGAGACACGCGCTTGCGCAACTCGGCGATCACGAACGGGTAATCCTGAAACATCAAACCAGATGCATCGATGACGTACACCACACTCGTGAACGGCTCAAAGCGATCCTTCAGGGCGGCGACGAACGAAGGACCGATCTTCGCGTCAATCACCTTGGCCATCGTGTTGTTGTAAGCCTCAGCGAACAATACCGGATCATCCGAGCGAGGCGAAGCGGTGAGCATCTCAACACCTTTCGCCTTGAGAGCAAGCTGATATTTGCGCACCCAGGGCTTGTCCGGCAATTGAAGTTCCATCGCACAAAGCCGCCCCTGTTTCAAATGTGTATTGGCGTAAGCAGTTGCCTTGCGGATGATGGCTTGGTGCTTGGTGTCGGATTTGGTACGGTCGGCATGCACGGTGACAGTCATCGCAAAGCAAATCAAAACGAAACCGGCAGGTGTGTACCGTGAAGCCATGAAAGATGCCTCGTTGACGTTCATTTGAATCATAGGCTGGGCGGCCGACTTAAACCGCGTACCGTCTTGCTTTTTGATTGCAGACATCGTCGAACAAAGCCGGCTAGTTTTCACCTTTGTAGGTAATTCCAATTAATCTGGCATCGACAAAAAAATGTAAACCGCCGGTAACGGTTGCGCATTGTTGAATGATTTTGTCGTCCCGACCTTTAAGGAAGAGGATCGTATTCATTTTCGTGCCGTAGGTTCGGTGCAGGCTTTTGAGTTGGCGCAACAGCTTGACGTGATCGACCGCGTCTCGGCCGCGTCCCAAACCGTCGGTAAGCCAGAAAATCAAGTCCGGTTCGTAAGCGAACGCCATCTCGAATCCGCTCGAAGGATCGGATGAACCGGAGGGCGCCAGCGCACCGCTTTCGATCCAACGAAGGGTGGCGGCCTTGTGTTTTGATGTCGCGGCCGCCATGCGTTGCGGCTCGGCTTTGATCAATTTGTCACCCTGGTAAAAGATGACCAGGTACGATTGAGCATCGGACAATTTCGTGATCGAACTCTTCAACTCCAGAATCATGAATGAAAACGTGTCGAGCGTCGAACCAGACGCGTCGACCAGATAAAGAATATGCTTGCCGAATCGAGGCTTGCCGCTGGGGCGGGGCAGGTCGAGCTTGTGTTTAGCCTGTACCGCCGCGAAAACATGCTTGTTGAACCACTTCACGTAGGTCTTGCCATGAACCGCGTTGGGCACGCTGTCGGCAACAAGAATGTTCTTTGCTTTCAATTCATCGCGCGCCTTGATCCAGGGGTCATCACGATCGCGGGAAGCAATGATGATATAGATACCTTTCTTGGCCAACTCATCCACATGCTTCTTTGCCGCCGACTGGGCGATGGTTTTCGTTTCAAAGGCGTCGTAACGGTAATCGCGATCGATCAACTGGTACAAGATGTAATACGGGGATTTGACCTTCGTGTCGGCCAAAGCATTCGATCCCACAAGAACAAACATGGCAAGCAAAGCGATGGAATAACGCATGATCGAATGCCTCTATGGAATACAAGGTCATTCTACAAAAGTCCCAAATCCACCCCCGCCCGGCGTTTCAATCACCACGCGATCACCCGCTTTCGCATCAAACTGCGCCAGCCCGGCGAGTGTCTCGGTCGTTCCATCCGCGTGAATGAGCATATTGCGACCGGGTTTGCCGGCATGGCCGCCTTGCAAGCCGAACGGGCCTTGCGATCGGCGTTGGGTGAGTAAAGAAACCTCGACCGGTTCAAGAAATTCTACTTCGCGGACCACGCCGTCGCCGCCGCGGTGTTTGCCTGCGCCACCTGATCCTTGCCGGATGGCGAAACGAACCACGCGGACGGGGTAATGGTGTTCCATGATCTCCGGGTCGGTCAGGCGGGTGTTGGTCATGTGGGTGTGCACAGCCGAGGCGCCGTCGAAGTTTGGTCCCGCGCCTGCGCCTCCGCAGATCGTTTCGTAGTAACCGAAGCGTTCGTTGCCGAAGACGAAGTTGTTCATCGTGCCCTGACTCGCGGCCACGACACCCAGCGCGCCAAAGATCACATCCACGATGCGCTGCGAAACTTCGACGTTGCCGCCGACGACGGCGACGTGCTCGGCCGGGTCTTTGGGCCGTCGCGGTTTGAGGATCGACGCGGGTGGAATGTACATCGACACTGCGTCGAGCACACCGCTATTGAGGGGAAAATCTTGTCCGATCAGGCAGCGCAGGCAATAAAGCACGGCAGCCTCGACGATCGCAGGGTTGGCGTTGAGACTGTCAGCACGTTCGTCTGCTGGCTTGAAGTTAAACCAGAATCCGTTGTGGCCCATCGTGCCACGCACGTGCACCGTCACGCCGAGTGTGTCGCCGTTATCAAACGTGTCTTCAAAGTGGTATTCACCTTCGGGCAAGCGCATCGCCAGGTCGGTGGTTTTTTCATACGCGGCCCACTTGATGTGGCTCATGTAGGCGTCCACGATCGGCCACGTGTGCTGCGCGATCATGTCGCGCAACAGGGTCGCGCCTTTGTGATTTGCCGCGACAGCGGCACGGATGTCGGCGATGTTTTCATCCGGCGATCGTGATGGGTAAGGGCCTTCGGTCAGCACATCGCGCAGCTCCGATTCATAAAAGACTCCGCCGCGCTGGATGAGGACGTTTCGCAACACAACGCCTTCCTCCGCAAGGTTCTTCGCAAACGGAAAGGCGGAGCCGGGCCGCAGGCCGCCGATTTCCGCATGATGGGCGCGCGAGGCGGTAAAAAAGAGCACACGCTCATTCGCATCATCAAACACCGGCGTCAGCACCGTAACGTCCGGCAGGTGTGAACCACCGAGATCGGGGTCGTTGGTGGCGTACACATCACCCGGCTGGAACTGTTCGTTTACCTGTTCTA
>JANQKH010000544.1 GCA_028281215.1 Phycisphaeraceae bacterium
CCGAACGCGAAATCAAAGAAGTGCAACAACACCTGGAAGGCCGTCGCGGGCCCGACCGCGAACATGCCGAACGTGAAGAGGCTGAGAACAAATGGCGGCGCTTCCTCAATGCACAGCGCGGTGACGAACGTGAACACCGTGACGGCGAGCGCCGTGAACATGAACACCGCGAACGCGAAGGCGATCAGCGCAACCGCGTTGAACGCCATTTGCGTGAGTTACATCATCGACTTGAAGAGCTGCACCAAGAACGCCGGCACGTCGCCCGCGAGCATGGCGAACGCCACCCTCGCGTGCGCGAACTCTCCGAAGCCATCGAAGAAACCCAAAAGGGCATTCAAGAAGTGCGCCGCGATCTCGAGGGTGATCATTCGCGCCATGAACGTCCCCGCTCTGATGCCCGCCCCGACCGGCCTCGGGAAGCCGAGCACTCCCGCGAACGCGATCAACAAATCCAACAACTGATCAACATGGTTCGCGAACTTCGTGAACAGAACGTCCAACTCCGCCGCGAAGTCGAAGCCATGCGCCGCCACATCGACCGCCAGCGCGGTGAATCACGCGGCAATGACGGCCGTGATCGGCCCGACACCCGTGAGCGTGAACGTGAATCCGATCGCCGTGAAACCGTCCGTCCGCGCCCCGAAGGCGAACGTGATCGTAAATAACCACGCACCCATCTTGATGCCACATACACCACACGGCCCACTGGGCCGTGTTTTTTTATCTTCCGGCGGCCAACCTATAATGAATGTTTCAATCGCAACGTCACCGGTTTGACACGCAACGCCAACCCAAGGTTCGCCCCATGACGCGACTTATCGTTTTCAGTCTGCTCATTCTCAGCCTGTCGGTCGTCATCGCAGATCACGCGATTGCCGCCGAACCCGCTCGCCCGCTCAAAGCAGATGCGGTTACCCGATCAATTGATTTCAGACGCGACATTCAGCCAATCTTTGCGCAACACTGTCTGTCCTGTCACGGATCCGACAAACAGAAGGGCCAGCTTCGGCTCGATTCCCGTCACATCACGCTCGAAAAGGGCGGCTTGTCCGGTGCGGCGATCACGCCCGGCAAGGCTGACGACAGCCTGCTTTTCCAACGCGTGATCGGCACCGATGAACTTGAAGACCTCATGCCGCCCAAAGGTAAACCGCTCACCCCACAGCAGCTCGGATTACTCAAAACATGGATCAATCAAGGCGCCAAGTGGCCCGCTGATGTGAACGATCCCGGCGTGAAAAAACATTGGGCGTACGACAAACCCGTCAAAGCGCCGCTGCCCAAGGTGTCGAACGCGCAGTGGCCGCGCAACCCAATCGACCACTTCGTGCTCGCCCGGCTCGACAAACAAGGTTTCAAGCCTTCACCGCAAGTCGATCGCGCGCGGCTCATCCGTCGCGTTTACCTCGACCTGATTGGCTTGCCGCCTTCGCCTCAGCAGGTCAATGCGTTCGTCAACGATAAGTCGCCCAATGCATATGAAAAGGTCGTCGACGAATTACTCGCTTCGCCGCACTATGGCGAACGCTGGGCGGTGCAATGGCTTGACCTCGCTCGCTACGCTGACTCCAACGGGTTTCAGGCCGACCAACTCCGCGATAGTTGGGCGTTTCGTGATTGGGTCATCAAAGCGATGAACGCCGACATGCCGTTCGATCAGTTCACGGTCGAGCAGATCGCCGGCGATCTGCTTGCAAAATCGACGCTGCAACAGCGCATCGCCACCGGTTTCCATCGCACAGTGACGTGCAACGTCGAAGCCGGCGTCGATCCGGAAGAGAACCGCACCAACCAAGTCATCGATCGCGTCAACACCACCGCCACGGTCTGGCTCGGCACCACGATGGAATGTGTGCAGTGCCATAACCATCCGTATGACCCGTTCACGATGAAGGATTACTACCAGTTGTTCGCGTTCTTCAACAGCACGCCACTGGAAGTAAAGCAGCAGGGTAAAAGCGTGACGTGGGATTTCTACGGCCCGAAGATGGACCTGCCGCTCACCGAACAACAAGTCGCGCAAAAGGCGTCACTTGAAAAACAGATCGCCGCGCTGAACAAGGAACTCGAACAAGCGACTGCGGCTGGCGAAACAAAACTCAACGACTGGATCGCCGCCAAACGCAAGGAATTCAAGCAAATCCAACCTGCACAATGGCACGTGTTGGACATCGACACGTTCAAATCGTCAGGCGGCGCGTCGCACAAGAAACTGCCTGACAAGAGCGTGCTCGTACACGGCAAAAAACCGAGCAAGGATACCTACACGATCAAGGTGCGCAGCACCATCGCCGGTATCACCGCGTTCAAACTAGAAACGCTCACCGACGATTCGTTGCCCGGCAAGGGACCCGGGCGTCATCATCCCGAGCGGCCGAACTTTGTGCTTTACGCATTTGATGTCAGCGCACGACCGACAGGTGACGGCAAGGCAACGCCCGTGAAATTCATCAACGCCGAAGCGGACTTCTCGCAGCAACGCTGGGATGTCAAAGGGTTGATCGACGGCAAGAACGACACCGGCTGGGCGATCAACCCGCAGTTTGGTAAGCCGCACCACGCCATCGTTTACACGGCCAAACCGTTGCCTGCGCTCAGCGCCGAAGGGACGGTGTATACCTTCACGCTGCCACAACATTACGGCGAAGGCCGCGCCATCGGCCGCCTGCGGCTTAGCGCGATGACCGGCAACCCCGGCAAAAACGCCCTTCCTGTGAACATTGCCAAACTCCTGACGCAAGAGAAAAAGCTGACCGCCAAACAGCGCGCGGCGTTGAAGAAAGAATTCCTCAAGTCCGTGCCGCGCATCGGTCAGATCGAAAAGAAAATCGCTGCTGTCAAGAAGCAAATAACGACGATCAAACCGCACTCCACGCTCGTGATGGTCGAGATGGACAAGCCGCGCCCGACGCACATTTTCAATCGCGGCAACTTCCTCACCAAAGGCGACGCCGTCCAACCCGGCGTGCCCTCGAAACTCCATGATTTGAAAAACAAGCCGGCGACCAATCAAAGGGCCACCCGGTTGAATCTCGCGCGCTGGCTCGTCGACAAGGACAACCCACTCGTCGCCCGCGTCACTGTCAATCGATGGTGGGCGCAGTTCTTTGGTCGCGGCATCGTGAGCACACTCGAAGACTTCGGCACACAGGGCGAAGCGCCCACCCACCCCCAATTGCTTGACTGGCTTGCGGTCGAATTCGTGAACGGCGACACCGCACAATATGCTTCATCCCAGAGAAAGCCTCGCCCGTGGTCGATGAAGCACATCCACAAACTCATCGTGATGTCCGCAACGTACCAACAGTCCTCGCGCATCACAGCCGACGGGCTTGAACGCGATCCCGACAACCGCCTGCTCGCGCGTGGCCCGCGGTTCCGCATGAACGCCGAGATGATCCGCGACAACGCCCTCGCCGTCAGCGGACTGCTCAAACGCAAAATGCACGGTCCACCGATCTACCCGCCGCAACCGGACAATATCTGGCGACATGTCGGCCGCAACGCACCGAAATACAACACCGACTTCGACGAAGACCGTTTCCGTCGAGGCGTCTACGTCGTCTGGCGACGCGGCGCGCCGTATCCCAGCTTCATGACCTTCGACGCGCAGGACCGCGGCGCATGTGTGCCCAAACGTTCGCGCACGAACACCGCCCTGCAAGCGCTCACCTTGATGAACGATGAAGCATATGTCGAAGTGTCACTGGCGCTCGCGGCGCGCTCGATGCAACAGGCGCCGTCAAGTGATGTCAAAGCGCGCGTCGCATACGCCTTCCAACTCGCGTACGCCCGGCAGCCGAATGATCGCGAAGCCCAACACCTCGCCAGCGTGTTCCAGTACGAACGCGCGCGCTTCGAGAAAGACCCCAAGGCCGCCACCACGCTGGTTACCAGCATCAAAGGTTGGAAACCGCCAGCCGATCTCGATCACAAAGACCTCGCTGCGTGGTTCTACGTCGCGAACATTCTGGTGAATCTGGATGAGATGATTACGAAGGGGTAATTTCTTGGATGACGGCGCACAGGGGAGTGATGCATGCCGAAGCCGACCATCAAGAAAACAGCTTTGATTCAGATTGTGTTGCCGGGGACGTGTGAACAAAAGCGCGTCGAAAAGGCCGTCCGCCGGGTGTATGACCTGTTGCGGCCTCGGATTTCGACCGGCACATCTTATGAATGGGACGGGGATGACATTGCGGCCTATTCCGTCACGGTCCACGTCAAGAAAGTCAAGGACATGGACGACGTTCTGGACCAACTCTCACTGAGTTTGCAGCGGCAGCAATTGGACACGCATGCCGATATCACCACGGCCGAGCGCCGCATTATGGAATGCAACATTGAAACATTGCGAGGCGGCCTCGAAGCCGTCAGCCGGATGATGTTTCCGGAGGATGTCCCATTCACCACAGAGGTTCTCTTATCCATCCCGACGCCACCGCAAGGCCATGACGCATTGGTCGTCCAACTGAAAGCACAGGGCATTGCTTCGGAGTTGATTGAAAGGGATGTCGAGCAAAGCATCGGCTCAAGCGTCGATCTTCGTGTTACCGATCGTCAAACTGTCCGACCAACGATTGAAGTCATTGTCGAATTCATCGAGTCGATGTCGGCGCCATGGGCATCGGTTACCATCTGCACGCAATCAGAATCACGGCCTTGGACAGGTTGAATCGCTCAAGTAGCGAACTGGGTCAAACGTGTTGATCCACCAGAACCGGATTGCCGTCCGGATCGGTGATGACGAAGCTTGCCGGGCCTGTCGTGCTTTCGTCGGCTTCGGATTCAAATGTGACGCCTTGCGCTTTGAGTTGGGCTTGGAGTTCGCGCACATCGGTGAATTCGCCGAGCGGTTGGGCGTCCTGATTCCAGCCGGGGTTGAAGGTGAGAATGTTCTTGTCAAACATGCCCTGGAACAGACCGACGACGTGGTCGCCGTTTTTCATGATCAGCCAACCTTGCGACTGGTCGCCATGAAACTCGGCGAAGCCAAGCTTTTCGTAGAACGCCTTGGAGGCTTCGATATCTTTGACGGCCAGGCTGATCGAAAAGGCGCCGAGATTCATGGCGTGCTCCTGTTGGAAGACGGGGCGAAGTCGGTCGGACGATCGCCCGTGGGCGTTGAACATATTTTAATTTTGTTAGCATATCGAGTATAATGGGGCACTTCAAAGCGCGGCTGTCTCGCCGCAGAGGCGTCACCGGGAGTTCAGACATGTTTCTTTGGTCTAACGGCTTGGGATTTTGGCTGATTCAGTCAACAGAGCGGTGCTGTGGCTGCGCGGCAAGCCGTGGCGTGCAAGTGGCGGATGGTGTCAGAGGGAAACCCCTGATTTGGCGTTGTAAAACAAGTAAAATTAATAGTTTGCGACGAATTGGGTCGCTTTGCTGGTGTGTCAGGGTGACAATGCTCCGTTCTCTCGTAAGTGATTTAAAATTAATATGTTGTGTGCAAATTTGGATAATGAGAGAGGGGGTGGGGGTGGCGATGTCACGATGCGGGCTGCACGCCCCAGGCGGCGAGCATCGGTTGCAGTTTCCGCATGGGCAGGCCAACGACGGTGGTGGGGTCGGCAGGGGTATTTACGGAGGTTTCATCGGAGGAGGGGAGTGTGATGGGCCAGCCGTCGGCTTGGCGGTCGAAGAGGTTGTAACCGCCGGCCTTGCCGCGCCATTCGTCGGTGGCAAGGTAGGCGTCGAGGGTGCCGACGGAGAGGTCACCGAAAGTGACAGGCGCGACGTCGGCGAAGCGAGCCATCTGCGCGAGGTCGACATTTGGGCCGCTGGTGTTGTCCCCCTCGCTGACGGCGAGGCGCAGCAACGTGACACCGGTGACCACGTCGTGGGTGGCGTTGGTGAACGAGCAGATCATGGCGCGGGCGTGGGCCGCGTCGGTCGGCTGGCCGATGAGCGAGCCGTCCACACCGATGCAGATGGTGTCAGCGCCGATCAGGATGACGTCGGCGGGCGCGACCAGATGTGTCGGCCACTCCTTGACCAGTGCGTCGAACAAGCTCATCGCCTTGCGGCTGGCCAGTTCGGTCGCCAGGGTCTGCGAATCGAATCGCTCCACCGCTTGCGGTTGCGGCGGATCATCGTAAGGCGGGCTCATCTGCTCAAACACATAACCGGCATCACGCAACAACGATGCGCGGCGGGGCGACTGACTGGCGAGGATCAACGTAGGTGTCACGGGCATGGACGGGATTGTAGCCAACCCGTTTGCATCTCCGACAGCAGCACCATACCGTGGGCCTCGCTCACACGGGCGACGCATATTGAAGATGGAACGACACACTCACAAGGGAGCTACGACATGATGATGCGATGGATGATGTTGATTGTTGCGGTTGGCCTGTTGACCGGATGCGGTGCTATGAACGCCCGGCACCCGCACTTGGGCAAGGTGGAACACGTGGTGATGTTCAAGTTCAAGGAAGGCACACCGCCGGAGAAAATTGCTGAGATTGAGCGTGAGTTTTCTGCGTTGCGTGTTCACATCCCGCAGATTGCTCAGTACGAATACGGCACGAACGTCAGTCCGGAAGGCCTCGACAAGGGATTCACCCACTGCTTCATCGTAACGTTCAACAACGAAGCGGACCGCGACGCCTATCTGCCGCACCCGGCGCACAAGGCGTTCGTGGATATCCTCAAGCCGCACTTGGAAGACGTGCATGTGATTGATTTCGTGGCGAAGGATTGAAGTCCAGGGTCCAGCGTCGAGAGCCAGGAGTCACTTTGTAATGCTGCTATTCAACACCAAGCATGGGCCGGTCGTTGAACGTGACAGGGTGCGTTGTCGTGTGGATGAACCTTGGGATGTATTGATTAACCGTGACGATTGTGCGGCGGTGTTGGCGGCGGCGTTGGAGGCGAGGCGGGGTGTGGTGGATGGTGACGTTCAGACGTTGCCGCCGATTGGGCATCAGCAGGAATTGTGGGCGGCGGGGGTGACGTATTACCGGAGTCGCACCGCCCGGATGGAGGAATCGCAGGACGCCGGCGGCAGTGACTTTTATGACCGCGTCTACCTCGCTGAGCGGCCGGAACTGTTCATGAAAGCGACACCGCACCGCGTGGTTGGCGACGGTGATCCGATGCACCTGCGGCGTGACTCGAAGTGGATTGTGCCTGAGCCGGAGTTGACCTTGCTTATCACATCGAGCGGCAAGGTGATCGGTTACACGATTGGCAATGATCTGAGTTGCCGCGACATTGAAGGAGAGAATCCGCTCTATCTGCCGCAGGCAAAGACGTTTGACCGCTGCGCCGCCATCGGTCCAGCCATTTTGGTGACGTATGATCCGCTACCGACGGACACAGCGATTCGCATTGCGATCACGCGTGACGGCGGCGACGTGTTTGGCGGCGCAACGGCGATCGATCAGATGAAACAACCGCTGGATGTGTTGGTGGATTACCTCTATCGCGAGGCGTCGTTTCCGCACGGATGTTTGTTGATGACGGGAACGGGCGTCGTGCCGCCGAACAATTTTACCTTGCAGCCCGGTGATACGGTGGCGATCACCATCGATGGGATAGGCACGCTGTGCAACACGATAGCGTGATCGTGCCATTGGACCGTAGAGTTTGTTCTGGACAAACGGGGATAAACAATTGCGAATGAATCACTGGGGACACAACAAGGCCCATACTAAAGCATGCGGTGCATCAGGCCTGGATCGCCTGCTGCCTCGATTCATCCATGAGGATTTTGTGCGTGCCGATGGCGGATTGCGGACGGTCGGGACTGGGTTGACGTTGCACGTAGTCGCCGTCGGGTTGCATGTCCCAGGACTGCCGATCGTCGGCGGCAACGACATCGATGATGTGTTTAAGTTGCTGCTTGGCGGTGTGGTCAGTGATGGGCGTGATGCACTCGACGCGGTTGTTGAGGTTGCGGTACATCCAGTCGGCGGAGCCGATGTAGTATTCGCCGCCGCCGGGTTCGGACGCGCCGTTATGGAAGTAGAAGATGCGTGAGTGTTCGAGGAACCTGCCGATGACGCTTTGCACGGTAATGTTCTCGCTGAGGCCCGGCACACCGGGGCGGAGGCAGCAGAACCCGCGGACGATGAGTTTGATGCGGACGCCGGCCTGACTTGCCTCGTAGAGTTTCTTGCAGACAGCTTTGTCTTCGAGGCTGTTCATTTTGGCGATGATCAAGGGTCGCACCGGATCGGTTTCGTGGCCGCCGCGCGAACGCCAGTGCTCAGCATGTTGGATCTCGCGATCGATCATCTCGGTGAAACGCTTGCGCATGTTGATCGGTGCGATCAACAGGTGTTTGAAGTCGCGCTTGCGACTGTGTCCGGTGAGGAAGTGGAACAGTTCGACCATTTCGCCGGTGATGCTCGGATTACAGGTGAACAGGCCGAGGTCGGTGTAAAGGTTGGCGGTTTTGGGGTTGTAGTTACCGGTGCCGATGTGGCAGTAGGTGCGCAGGCGGTCGGAGTCCTGTCGCACCACTAGTGAAGTCTTGGTGTGCGTTTTAAGGCCGACGATGCCGTAGACGACGTGGACGCCTGCCTTTTCCAGTTTCTGGGCCACCTGGATATTGCGGGCCTCGTCGAACCGCGCTTTGAGTTCGACCAGGCAGACAACCTGCTTGCCTGCTTCTGCGGCACGGATCAGTTCAGGAATGAATGGCGAATCGTCGCCGGTGCGGTAGAGCGTCAGTTTGATGGCGATGACCTTCGGGTCTTTCACTGCCGTACGGATGAACCGTTCGACGCTGGCGTTGAACGATTCGTAGGGATGATGGACCAGCAGATCGTTGTTGCGGATCACGCTGAAGATGTCGGCTTCATCGTCAGCCAGGCGGGGCGGTACGATCGGCTTCCATGGTTCGTACTTCAGATGCGGCAGGTTCAGGCTGTGAATGCCCCAAAGCCCGTTGTAATCCAATTCCGCAGGCATGCGATAAATATCGTCTTCCTCGATGTCCAGTTCCTCGCGGAGCATTTCGACCATCGGGCCCTCGGCGTCCTGATCAACTTCTAAACGCACGGCTTGGGCAAATCGGCGGTCGCGCAACTCTTGTTCGATCAATTCGAGCAAGTCCTCGGCGTCCTCCTCATCGCGCTCGACGTCGGCGTTACGTGTGACGCGAAACGGCAGCACGTCGTCAATGATCATGCCGGGGAACAGGTCGTCGAGGTTGTGTTCGATGATGTCAACGAGTCTGACAAATCGATACTTGCGCTTTGCCTTAGGTTCATCGTCCGCGTCTGGTGGATTCAGACGAATCCATTGTGGCAGAACCTGCGGAACTTTGATCCGTGCGAACTGTTTCGAGCCGCTCTGGCGATCGAGGAACGGTCGGTCCGCGGCACGCCGGCCACCCGACGGCGGATGACGCAACATCACTCCCAGCGAGGGCGAGAG
>JANQKH010000610.1 GCA_028281215.1 Phycisphaeraceae bacterium
TCGCCGACAGCGATGACACGAAAGCGGATGACAAAGTCGTCGCCGCGTATCGCAAGGGCGTCGCCAAGGGCATGCTCAAAGTGTTCGCGAAGATGGGCATCTCGACATTGCAGTCGTACAAAGGCGCGCAGATTTTTGAAGCGGTCGGTTTGAACAATGACGTGATCGATCGCGGTTTCGTCGGCACGCCCAGCCGCATCAAAGGCGTCAACCTTCAAGTGCTCGCCGAGGAGATGATTCGTCGTCACGACCGCGGTTACCCGGCGCGCAAAAGCGAACGGCTACCCGTGTTGCCCAACCCGGGCGAGTTTCACTGGCGCGCCGAAGGCGAACGGCACATGTGGGATCCTCAATCGATCTCTGACATTCAAGTTGCCGCACGCACGAACAACGAAGACACGTATTGGCGATTTGCCAAGCACGCTAACGAAGACGCCCGCACGCGGTGCACACTTCGTGGGTTGCTCAAGTTCAACGAAAGTGTCAACGCACCATTGCCGATCGAAGAAGTGGAATCAGCGACGGAGATTGTCAAACGCTTCGCGACCGGGGCGATGAGCTTCGGCTCGATTAGCCAGGAAGCACACGAGTCACTCGCGATCGCGATGAACAAACTCGGGGGCAAGAGCAACACCGGCGAAGGCGGCGAAGACCCCGCGCGGTACCAGCCGATGCCCAATGGTTCGCCTAACCCCCGTCGCTCGGCGATCAAGCAGGTCGCCTCCGGCCGATTCGGTGTGACGATCAGTTACCTCACCAACGCCGACGAATTGCAGATCAAAATTTCACAAGGCGCTAAGCCCGGCGAAGGCGGAGAATTACCCGGCCGAAAGGTTGATGAAAACATCGCCCGCATTCGCCACTCGACGCCGGGCGTGGGTTTGATTTCGCCGCCACCGCACCATGACATCTATTCGATCGAAGACCTCGCGCAATTGATTCACGATTTGAAGAACTCGAATCCAACCGCGCGGGTCAGTGTGAAACTGGTCAGCGAAGTCGGCGTCGGTACGATCGCCGCCGGCGTGTCGAAAGCGCATGCCGATCACATTCTCATCAGCGGCCACGACGGTGGTACCGGTGCGTCGCCGCTGACCAGCATCAAACACGCCGGCCTGCCGTGGGAACTCGGCATCGCGGAAACGCATCAGACGTTGGTTGAAAATGACCTGCGCAGCCGCGTCGTTCTTCAAACGGATGGACAATGCAAGACCGGCCGCGACGTGGCGATCGGCTTCCTGCTCGGCGCCGAAGAGATCGGCTTCTCCACCGCGCCGCTCATTGTGCTCGGCTGCATCATGATGCGCAAGTGCCACCTGAACACGTGTCCGGTCGGCATCGCCACGCAGGACAAAGCGCTGCGTGAAAAATTCAGCGGCCACCCCGAGCACGTGGTCAACTATCTGTTCATGGTTGCGCAGGAGTGTCGGCAGATCATGGCGCAACTTGGGTTCCGCACGGTCAACGAGATGGTCGGCCGCGCGGATTGTTTGCAGATCGATGATGCGGTGACGCATTGGAAAGCCAGTGGCATTGATCTCACGCCGATTCTCACCAAGGCTCGTAAGCCGCACGACAACGTCGGCACATATTGTCAGATCCCGCAAGACCACGGCCTTGAACTGGCGTTGGATAACACGCATCTTTTGGAAATCTGCAAGCCCGCTATTGAGGAAGGCAAACAGGTGGAAGCCGAGTTGCCGATTATCAACACCAACCGTACGGTCGGCACGATTCTCAGTCACGAGATCGCCAAGAAGTGGGGCGAAGACCTATTGCCGGAACACACCATTCGCCTGAAATTCAACGGTTCCGCGGGTCAGAGTTTCGGCGCGTTTCTCGCCAAGGGCATTCGTATGGAACTCGAAGGCGACGCCAACGACTACGTTGGCAAGGGACTGTCCGGCGGCAGCATGGTGATCTACCCGCCGAAAGACAGCACGTTCGTCGCGGAAGAAAACATCATCGTCGGCAACGTGTGTTTGTACGGCGCGACGGGCGGACGTGTTTACATTCGCGGCCGCGCTGCCGAGCGCTTCTGCGTACGCAACTCCGGCGCGCGTGCGGTGATTGAAGGCGTCGGCGACCACGCCTGTGAATACATGACCGGTGGCCGGGCTGTCATCCTCGGTCCGACCGGCCGCAACTTTGCGGCCGGCATGTCCGGTGGCGTTGCTTACGTATGGGACCAGAAGAAAGACTTCATCACCAAGTGCAACCTCGGCATGGTCGAACTGGAAAAACTCGAAGACGAAGACGACATCGCCGAACTCATGCACATGATCAAACGCCACCGCAAGCACACCGGTTCCACGGTCGCGGACGACATCCTCAACCGCTGGCCGGATGTGCTCGACGAGTTCGTGAAGGTGATGCCGGTGGACTACAAACGTGTCCTGATGGAACGGAAGAAACACGACGAGGAAATCGAAGCGCCGGTGCACGGTTGACTCCGCGAAAAGCCATTCTGTAGATTATATATAATCATTGTGTGATTCTTTGCGCCAATAGGGAGGCAATCTTTGAACGGTGTCATCACGGTAGTTGCGAATCGGAAGGTGCGATTGCTGCGATGGTGCAGTACGTTCGTGCACGATCCACGCCTAGTGGAAACCCAAGATCACCCTGAGATGCCCAAACTTCCTGACACAAGTTCGACCATCCGCTTAGGTTGGCTGCGACGAGTCGGTGAGTTTGTACTACTCCAGTTCTTCTTTGAAACCACAAGTGCTAAATTTGATGCGATGAAGCAACTACTAGAGTTGTTCCAAAGGCGAATCAACGGAACGGCAGTAATGAGAGGGAACTGTGAATCGCTATTGGCCGAACAAGATCCGCGTTGGTTTCACACCTCAGTTCGCGTTAAGACACCCGCAACCGACAAAAGATGGGCGTTTGCACAAATATTGAACGTTATCAGATCGAATGAAATGCAGGTTGTACAGAATGACGGAATTCGAATCGAAAATCCAACGACATCGGTAGCCCATTTTGAACAAGCATTCCGAGCGTTTTTTCGGAAATCCGACGGATTTGATGAGGAAAGGTTTCGCTCCAACATTCAAGCGAGTTTTGAAAACCGACCAGTTACAGTTCTTGATTTTGATCCGATTTTGCCTGGTTGGACACATTCACCTGCAAGTTTCCCGCCCGCCGGTAGCACAACCGAAGGCTGGGGATACGACTATCTCATTGCCGTAGCACCGGATAGTGAAAGATTACTCGAACGAGTTACCAATAAATACCGAGAAGTCTTGGACGACGCAATTACGCCACAACGTGCTACACAAGTAGACACTGTTCGAAGTATGTGTCGATCTATGGGGGGATTGAGCATTGGCGCAGTTTGCCGATTGTCAACTCCCGAGATTCATGATTCAGTCGCAAAAGAAATGGTCGAAATAGAGTCGGAGATCAATAGCGCATATTGCATGTTTTCGCATTCTGACAAGGCACCTTGGCATTTTGGTCCATATCGAACAAGAGGGGGCCTGCAAATAGTAGTCCGGGACGAACCGATGATATTGGATCGAATATGTAGCGTTTTCTGCAATAGCAAGTTAACAAATGCGGGAATGAAAATATCCGAGTTTGACGGATACAGTGTCCGGGAACTAAATGTCAACTCATGGATAAAAACACTATTTGATAACTACGGCATCACTACAGATTCACCCCACGCCGTGCTTGCTTTTGGACTGGTTTGGTATCCAGATTTTGATCAGGGCTATATCCAAGGAACATTAGAAACCCTCCTTGAAGAGATTCCTGGCGTAGAGAGGTGGCAATTCAAAATTCTATCGACCAGCCGAAGCCAACTATTCACCGATAAGGACTAACTGAAAATGGGTAAGCCCACCGGATTCAAAGAATACCCCCGCAAGACTGTCGGCTACCGCGAACCCTTGGAGCGCCTCGACGACTACGGCGAAATCTTCGCGCTGCCCGTTGTGGATCACCTACGCACGCAAGGCGCGCGATGCATGGACTGTGGCGTGCCGTTTTGCCAGTCGGACTCCGGCTGCCCGATCGACAATCTCATCCCCGAATGGAATGACCTGGTTTACAACAACCGCTGGCGTGAAGCGCTCGATCGTTTGCACAAGACGAACAACTTCCCCGAGTTTACTGGCCGCACGTGTCCCGCGCCGTGCGAAGGCGCCTGCGTGCTCGGCATCATCGAGCCGCCGGTGACGATCAAGAACATTGAGAACGCGATCATCGACCGGGGCTTTGAGGAAGGCTGGGTGACCGCAAACCTGCCGGTGAAACGCACGGGCAAGAAAGTCGCCATTGTTGGCTCCGGTCCCGCCGGCCTCGCCGCCGCCGCGCAACTCAACAAAGCCGGCCACAAAGTCACCGTCTATGAACGCGCCGACCGCATCGGCGGCCTGCTCATGTACGGCATTCCCAACATGAAGCTTGAAAAAGACGTGGTCAAGCGACGCGTCGAACTGCTGAAAAAAGAAGGTGTCATCTTCATCACCAACGCTCACGTCGGCAAGAAGGAAGACTTCGCCGCCGGCCACATGACGCAGATCATGGAAGAGGGTGGCTGCGAAGTGCTCTACATCGATCCGCAACAACTCGTCGAAGACTACGACGCCGTGCTGCTTGCCACCGGCGCCACCAAACCGTTCGATCCCACTGCGCGCACACCCGGTCGCGACCTTGAAGGCGTTCACTTCGCGATGGACTTCCTCACGCGCAACACCAAGAGCCTGCTCGATTCCAATCTCGAAGACAAAACGTATCTAAGCGCGGAAAGCTTGAACGTTATCGTTATCGGCGGCGGCGACACCGGCGCGGACTGCATCGGCACGTCCATCCGTCACGGCTGCACCAGCGTGGTGAATTTTGAATTGCTCGACAAACCGCCCGCCGAACGCGCCGACAATAACCCTTGGCCGCAGTGGCCTCGCATCTATCGCCTCGACTATTCCCACGAAGAAGCCAGGGACAAATGGGGCGACGACCCGCGCACCTACAACATCCTTACTAAGGAGTTTGTCGACGATGGCAACGGGCGCATCAAGGCCGTCAAAACCGTCCAAATTGATTGGTCCAAACCGACGGAAGGCGGGCCGCCATGGACGGAAATCGAAGGCACGGAAAAGGAATGGCCTTGCGATCTCGTGTTGCTCGCGACCGGTTTCGTCGGCCCGGAAAAAACGGTGAGTGACATGCTTGGTTTGGAGATGCAAAATCCGCGCG
>JANQKH010000546.1 GCA_028281215.1 Phycisphaeraceae bacterium
ATCCGGGCCCTTCGCCTTTGCTGAAGGCGGGAGTAATTTTTTTCTTCGCGTTGTCGGCGTCTTTTGCGATCGCTGACGGGGCAGATATGCCCGGCAACATGGGTAAAAGCAGGACGGCGATGCGTGCGAAGGTGGGGCTGCACTGCGGCATGGGTTGCTCCCACTAGGGGTCAATGAAGGTTGGGTTGGTTGAGGCCAGTTTATCACAGGCGGCCTTGAGCCATGGTTTGGCGGGGTATTGCCGGTCGTCGATATAATCCAGCCATGAAAACGAATCACCCTTTAATCGTGTCGCTTGCGTTTGGTTTCATGGTTTCGATGACGGCTTCGGCTTGGGCGCAGAACTGGCCGGCGTGGCGGGGGGATGTCGCCGGTTCGGGGCAGACGTCGCAAACCCAACTGCCCGTCGAATGGGGCAAAGAGAAAAACGTGAAGTGGCGGATCAAACTGCCCGAGCGCGGCAACTCCACGCCGGCCGTGTGGGGTGACCGTGTGTTCGTCACGCAGGCGATTGAAGGTGACGGCTGGCGGGGTTTGATGTGTTTTAACCGCGCCGACGGCAAGCCGTTGTGGAAGCAGGGCGTCACGTACAAGAAGCCCGAACGCACGCACCGGACGAATCCGTATTGCTCGGCGTCGCCGACCACCAACGGCAAGATTGTCGTCGCGTCGTATGGCTCGGCGGGCGTGGCGTGCTACACGGTCGAAGGTGAAAAGCTTTGGCATCGCGATTTTGGGCCGATGGATCACGTGTGGGGTAACTCGGCGTCGCCGGTGTTGTTCGGCGACCTGGTGATTCACTACCACGGTCCCGGCAAAGGCGCGTTTCTTGTCGCGCTAAATCAGAAAGACGGCAAGACCGTTTGGCGTTTCGATGAACCGGAATGGAAGCCGACGTCGCGCACCGATGGGTTCCGCGGTCGCACGGGTGGTGTGATCGGTTCGTTTAGCACGCCGATCATTGTGAAGGCTGGCAAGCGTGACGAGTTGGTGATGAGCTTTCCGATGGAAGTGCGCGCGTTCGATCCGACCTCGGGTGATGAACTATGGAGGTGTGGCGGTTTGAATCCGCTCGTCTATACCTCGCCGATTTTCGCGGACGACATCGTCATCGCGATGGGCGGATATCAGGGCAATTCCGTCGGTGTGAAAGTTGGAGGCAGTGGGGACGTGACCGAATCGAAACGTCTATGGCGCGAGCAGCGCCACGCCGGCGGTATCGGTACGGGCGTCGTGAAGGACGGCAAACTGTACTTCACCAACTCCGGCGGCGTCGCCTTCTGCCTCGACATCAAATCCGGCGAAACGCTATGGAAAGAACGCATGCCCGGACAAAGTCGATCGTGGGGTTCGTACCTGCTTGCCGGTGATTTGATTTATTCGCTGAGCCAGTCGGGCGAAACCGTGGTGTTCAAAGCCGACCCGAAAAAGTTTGACGTCGTCGCGCATAACAAACTGGGTGAAGTGACCAATTCATCGATCGTGCCGGTGGGGTCGGACCTGTTCATTCGCACGCACGACGCGTTGTGGTGTATTTCGGAGAAATAACACTTTGCATGCACCAGCCGTATGTGGCGGGTTGTGTGGCAATTGTTTCCGAAGACACCGCATGAACACATTGGGATTCGTGTGGTTGCTTAGGCTTCGTGGGTTGGAGGCGCGCTGACCCCGTTAGGCCCTCAGGCCGATTGCCGTTGACGCCCAATTTCCAACATTTGATCGACTGCCACCGCCGGGTCCATTCTGTGCCTACAATGGATTCATGGTTTCCCGACTGTCCGATCAACCTGAAACCTCGGCTGATAATGCTCCGTCTACTACTGAGTCGGAAAAGCCGACGTCGCGTCGCCGGCGTGCCGCGCGGAAAACCATTTCCGTCGTGCCGACCATGATTACCTTGGGCAATCTGGTCTGCGGCTTCCTGGCGATCTTTCTGGCGAGCAAAGACCCCGAAACTTCGACGCTGCCGTTTGGCTGGTCGCCGTTGACCATCGCTTCGATGTGCGTTTTTATCGGAATGGTGCTCGATTCCCTCGACGGTCGCGTCGCCCGGCTGACTGGCACGACCAGCGAACTGGGGGAACAACTTGATTCCTTCGCCGATATGGTCACGTTCGGCGTGGCGCCGGCGTTCATGGGTGTGATGCTCGTACGACTGGACATTCCCTTCTTCACGCAAGCGCCGCATGATCCGATCGTCGACCGCTTCGTGCTCGTCGCGGCGATTCTCTACGTCATCTGCGCCGCGCTGCGACTGGCGCGGTTCAACATCGAAACGACCGGCGATTCGGTGGATGACCATCTGAGTTTCAAAGGGTTGCCGTCACCGGGCGCGGCGGGCACGGTCGTCGCGATGATTCTCGTGCATGAAAAGTTGCTTCGACCGTTGATGTCGAATTATCAGGCCGACCCGAGCAATCCGGCATTCCAGGAACCTTGGGATGTCTGGCTGAGCAAGGTTGGCATGATTGTGGTAATGGCGCTGGTGGCGATGGCCATGGTCAGCCGGCTCCGTTATACCCACGCAATGAACAAGTACGTCCGCGGCGATGCGTCGTTCAACTTCATCGTCATCGCGGTGGTCATCCTCGCGTTGATTGCAATCTTCCCGCAATACACCTTCGCGACGGCGATGATTCTGTACGCTTTGTCCGCTCCGGTGATGTGGCTCTGGTTCCGTCTGTTCGGTAAGCGCGGCCAAAGCAAAAAGATGATGGTGCTCGACGAAGAATCCTCCCTCCCAGATTGACCGATCGTTTGACAATGTTCCGGTTTGAATGGAGTAACCCGATGAATTTGCAGCGATGTGTGTGGATGCCGATGCTCAGCGTGGTCGTGCTTGCCCTGATCAACTCGATGGCTCACGGCGATGATTGGCTTTCGTTTCGCGGTCCCAAACAGGACGGCGGATCGGCCGAGTCCAAGTGGAACGCCAAGTTCCCTGCCGACGGACCCAAAATCCTCTGGACCAAGAACGTCGGCAGTGGCGCATCCAGCGTGGTCGTCGCCGGCAAGCATGTAATCACCATGGGCAATCGGGACAACCGCGATGTTGTGGTGAGCCTGAACCCCGACAGCGGCAGCGAAAACTGGTCGTTCGATTACGCCTGCAAATTCGAGGGCCGCAGCTTCGACGGCGGAACCGCCGCCACGCCCACCATCGACGGCGAACACGTCTACACCATGAGCTACGAAGGTCACCTCCATTGCATCACGTTGAAAGACGGCAAGCCGGTCTGGTCAAAGCATGCCCAGCGTGACTTCGGCGGTAAGTTGTCGCGGTGGAAGTATGCCGGGTCGCCGCTGGTGGCCGGCAACCTGGTGGTCTACGACATCGGCGGCTCCGGTAACTCGACGCTCGCGCTGAACAAGAAGACCGGCGCAAAAGTGTGGGGCGCCGACAGCGGCAACGCCGGCTACGCCACGCCAGTCAGTTTCAAAGTCGGTCGCGGCGAAGGCGTGGTGGTCGCCAAGGGTACGTACGTCGTTGGTCATCATCTGCGGACGGGCAAGAAGCTGTTCACCATTCCGTGGAAGACCAACTACGACGTCAACGCGTCGTCCC
>JANQKH010000623.1 GCA_028281215.1 Phycisphaeraceae bacterium
TTCGACTTTACCGTGACCGATGACCGCATTTTCAACGTCACTGGAATCGCGCACCGCTGAAGCGGGCGCGGCGGAATTCAGCTCAATAGCCGCACTGTCCGCTTGTACAAACGGATCCGCCTTCAGCGCCTTGTGTTTGAGCGGCACCTGGATCAACAACACCATGTTCAGGCCGCCCTTCTTGTCCAACTTGACCGACGGTCCCTTGATCGAGTTGTTCGGCTGCGACGCTTTGAAATCGCTAATCCGCGTGCCGGTGAAGCTGGCGCGTTCTCCTTTCTTGTTGAAGAACAACCGCTGACCCCACGTGTGCCCCGCGGCGAAGCCATCGCGTTTGTTGTCGATCACGGTGACGCTGGTGCCTTCGCGCGTCGCAAGGATGGTCAGCACCGCCGGGTTCTTTTCGTACGACTGATAGTTGAACAGCACAGGGTTGAACTCCGCCTTGCCCGACTTGGGGATCGGCAAAAAACACGCCTGGGCACTGACCAACACATGCGTGTCGCGTTTGCAAAGCAGCGACCGCTGATCACCGTCCCACGATTTCGGGTCATGCAGAAACTCACGAATGTTGCCCAGGAAGTCAGACAGCGACACGCGGTTCAACTTCCCACCGCGTTCATTACCGACCAGCAGGCTAAATTTGTAAGGCTTGATGTCGCCGGTCTTGTCCGTGAAGTTTGGAAACCGGATCACCGGCATGCAGGTCAGGAACGCTTTTTCAGTGCGCGGGTCCATCTGCTGAACCTGAATGGTCATGTCACTGATATTGGGCCCTACAGCGGAACCCTTGAATCGACCGGTGTCCTCCCACGTGACGTTGAGCACCTGCAGTCCGTGCTTTTTGGCAAGCTGTTGGGCTTGCCGATTACTGACCATCGCCGCGGTGTCAGCGACGACCTTGCGATAGGCTTGGTAGTCCGCAATGAGTTTGTCGGAGTCGGGCGATGCGGTGAGGCCTGAGCTGACGATCAGGACAACAAGCACACTGGCAATCCTGTTGGGTTTCATGGATGGACCTCGGTCAATGGTGAACACTCGTCTGGCCATTTAGACGCGACAGCACAGGATTGGTTCAATCAATCGCAGCAGGCGATTCAGATTCTGCAAATTCTCAAACTTACGCAATCTCATGCGTTCTGCCGAGATGCCAATGAATTCGACCTACAATTTGATTCAAGCTCCAATCTAAACACCAATACCGGCTTACCCCAGATGACACTACAACTAAAACCCTACATGGAGCAATCGAAGCAATGGCCCGCATCCGGCCGATGCATCCTGGCACAATTCGATGACGATAGCATCGTGGTCTACCAGGCGTACAAACCCAGCATTGGGCAATTTGCGGCCACACATGGCTACTTCGGTGGCGAATTCTCCTTGACTCGAATGACATGGATCAAAACAAACTTCCTGTGGATGATGTACCGCAGTGGGTGGGGCACGAAGGAATCGCAGGAAGTGACATTGGCCATCAGGTTGAAACGCGAAGCCTTTGACCGTCTGCTTGCCGAAGCTGTGCCGTCATCGTTTGGCGCATCGATTCACGAAGATTTCGAACAATGGCGTGAAGCCGTCAAACACTCAAATGTTCGATTGCAATGGGATCCCGATCACGATCCACGCGGCGAAAACTTAAACCGCCGTGCAATCCAACTCGGACTGCGAGGGGAAGTCGCCAAACAATACGCGAGGGAATGGTTGCTGGAGATCGAAGATATTTCGGACCTGGTCGCCGAACAGCGATCGATTGCCATGAGCGGGGACTGGACGAATCTTCATACGCCAAGCGAACGACCATACATGGTCGATGACCCGAGCGTACGTGAGCGGCTCAAACTCTAGGCATGGTCCGATTGCCGTATTCAATCCAACTCTTTGATATAGATATTCGAAAACTGGATCGGATCGCCGTGGTGTTGCAGGGCGATTTTTCCGCGTTTTTTGATGCCGGGCAGTTGGGCGTTTTCGATCACGGTTTTGCCGTTGAGCACGACGGTGAGGCGGTCGCCTTTCATGGTGATATGGAACCGGTTCCAGCCACCAATCTTGGCGTCGGCTTTGACCTTCGGCGTCACGCCGGCGCGGACGTCGGCGGGTTGGTTCTTGTCGGTGCGGTAACCGTACACTTCACCGGAACCGATCGGCCAACACCAGATGTTGACCTGGCTTTTGGACGAGCCGCGCAGGTAGATGCCGCTGTCCCCGGCATCGTCGACTTCCACCGTTTTCTGTTTGCCGTTTTCGTCCAGTTCGTAATCACCGTTGGGTTTGATGATCGGGCGAGCGCGCTTGACCGGTTTCTTGACCGGCCAGCGCCAGTCGGCGATGAGTTCAAAGTCGCCGTATTCCTTTTTCGTCCACAGGTCTTTCGCTTTGCCGTCGTAGTCAATGACCCAGTCGGCGGCTTTCCAGTGGCCTTTGTGTTCGTCGGTGTAATCCCAGCCGGTGAAGTCGACGCCGTTGTAAAGGCACTTGAAACCACGGTCCTTGATCGCGACGTGTTCCGGCTTGAGATCCTTCGACGGTGGTAATTCCTTGATGCGGATGTTTTTCCAATGCACGATGCCGCCTTCGCTTTCGAGGCAGATGTAGCCTTTGCGTGGGATGGCGTCGGCGCCGCGCGTCACTTCCTTGCCGTTTACTTCCAGAGCGATCGTGCCGTCCTTGCAAGTGATGCGATAGTGATTCCACTTGGGCGACGGATTGGAGCGATGCTCGGTGGGAAACGCACGGGCGCTGGCTTTGCCGACGTTGTGTCCGGTCAGCGGGCGCATGCGTGCGCCGTGGATGGGAAAGATGTCGCCGTGCGTGGTGAACCAGTTGGATTTGCCGTAGGCGTTGTCAAGCACCTGGATTTCGACACCGCGGATGAACGGTTGCCCGCGCGCGGTGATGTCGTCGGCCCAGACGAAAATACCGGCGTTGCCCTTGGGCACCATGTGCCGCCACTCGGCTTCGAGGATGAAGTTTTCGTACATACGATCGGTGCGCAGTTCCCCGATCGGTTTGCCGGAGCAGATCAACATGCCATCCTTAATCTTCCACGTCGACGGCGCCGTGTTCACGTTCACCCAACCGTCGAGATTCTTGCCGTTAAAGAGCGGCCTGAATCCTTTTTCGTTGGCATCGGCGGCGAACACATTGCCCGACAGGTTGAGCGCGAAAAACACCAACGCAACGACGAGAACACTGTACGAAATCTTACGCATGGGAAACCTCCACTTGTCCAAAAGACCAAGCGCATCGTATCGCCAACTGAATCTGGATCGAAATGGCGCTGAAATTGAACCTTGAGCAATCGCATATGACTGCTTTTTCCATCATTCCCGCGCAGACGGTCGCTCATTCGAAACGACGCATCTCATTTAGTTTTTCTTGACCGGCGCCGACTCGATGAAAATCGCACTGGCATTGATCACCAACGCTTTGGCGTCCGGCCGTGGTCCAACCTTGCCTTTGACGATCAGCGTCGCCAGCGGTTTGAGTTTCGACGAGGAAAGATCAATCGCCAGTGGTTTACCCTGATCGTCGAGCACTTGCACGGTGGCCGAGTGGGTGAGCAGGTCTTCCGGCGCGGCGCAGCAGTAATCCCAAGGCGACTCGCAGTGATCATCTTCGGCCAGGCATTGATTGACCAATGCCGCGTCGACGACGGTCATGACCGCGCGGTTCTGCACGATCGGTTTTTCGCGGCCGCCGATGACGACGCGCATGACCACCTCATCACCTTCCTTGGCTGACGATTTCAAATCAGGCACGGCCCTGGCGCCGGTCGGCGCATCAGTGACCAGCAACCCCGCCGGCAATGTGACGGCAGTCTGGTTGTTTTTGCCTGACGGTTGCGGCCCGCCGTCACCGTCACCGCCGCCACATCCGAATAATGCAAAGCCAACGGTCAACATCAGCGCGGCCATCCATCCTTGCGTGATCGTAAACGATTTCATGGCAAATCCTTTCAAAGGGTTCGAGTCAATAAGACAAAACATTGTTCATCACGCGGCCTTGAGCGACTCGGTGATGGGTAATCGTAAGCAACGCAGCGTGGGCGGCAATGAGCCGATCAGTCCGAGCAACAGGCCGGCGAGCAGACCGGCGCCGACGGTGGTGGAATCGAACACCAATCCAAACGCACCCATGGAGAATCGCACCGCGACACCGTCGAGCAACCATAGGCAGAGCCCGGCGCCGATGATGGCGCCGGCGGCAGCGGTCAGCGTCGACTCCTGCATGAAACTGACGACCACCGCGCGGCGCTGGTAACCGAGCGACTGGAGCATGCCGATTTCCCGCACGCGCGAGGCGAACGCCGCATACATGGTGTTCAATCCGCCAAAAACGCCGCCGAGAGCGATGAGCAGCGCGGTGATCCAGACCATCATCCGCACCGGCTGATAGAACGCGCTGAGTTGGCGGTAGTAATCCACTTCGCGCATGGCGATCAATTCGAGGTCCAGTCGGGTGGAGGCGAATGCTTCGACGTCGGCCAACTCGCCATCATCGAGGGTCAACACAACGCACGACAGTGAATCCCGCCGTGTGAGAATTTGCAGGTTGTTCAGCGGCATCCAGATTTCAGCGTTCATCACGGTATTGGGCGCCTCGAATCGACCAACGATTTTGAACGCTCGGCCGTCAACCCAAAGTTGCTCACCGACCGCAAGGCGTTCATCGGGCAAGCCGAGCCGCGTGGACGCCAGCGCGCCGACGATGATTTCATCTTCACCCGGGTTGAACGCGCGTCCTTCGACCATGCGCACCTGCGGGTGGACGCTGAACGCAACCGCCTTGACGCCACGGAAGACGGCCTGCGTTTCGGTGATTTCATCTTTTTCCGTACCGACGCCGAGCGCCATGTGCACTTCGGGCGAAACGTATGCTTGGCCGAGTT
>JANQKH010000631.1 GCA_028281215.1 Phycisphaeraceae bacterium
GGTGTTCGCCGCGTTCTACAACAAGGGCAACACCTGTGGTAACGGCTTGCCGATCAGTTTGACCGGTTTGTCCATCGGCCGGCCTTCATAGGTAACGCGGTAGATGCGGCCGTGCTTGTCGTCACGGTTGGGGTCGCGCATGTTGTGTTGCATGTGACCGATCAGCGGGTTGCACCAGTCGGAGACATAAAGCGCGCCGTCACCGCCCATTTCCACGTCGGTTGGACGGAAGTTGGGATCGGACGAGTAGAGAATCGGTTCGATCTCATGCGCGGTGATCGTGGCGCCGTCGTACTTCACTTCGTGCTGCAGGACGCCGAGGAAACCGATGGCGTTGCAGATCAGGAAATTACCGCGATTCGCTTCAGGGAAATGTTCGCTGGACAGAATGCCCGTGGCGGGCACAGGTCGCACGCGTTTGCGGAACCATTGCTGCGGCGCTCCGACGCCTTTGCCAATCGCGACGTGACTGCCCGTGCCGCTGGTGCCGTCGTTGGCGAACTGATAACCCCACTGGTCGAACACATTCCCATGCGGGTTCGGGCCGATAGGGAAGTGGAAGTCGATTTCAAAGGTGCGGGGATCGAAGCGGTACACGCCGCTGCGCGTCGAGCGGAAGATTTTCGTCGGCGTTTCCATGTTGGTGACGTGGAACACGCCACGCGACCAATAAAGGCTGCCATGCGGACCGATCACCAGGGCATTGGCGGTATGGTGCGTGTCGGCGCTGGACACGCCTTGCAGCACGCGTTTTTTCACATCGGCTTTTCCATCACCATCGGTGTCTTTAAGGAACAAAATCTCCGGCGCCGCGGCGACGAGCATGCCGCCGCCCCAGAACTCGAAACCGGTCACACTGTTCAAACCATCGGCGAAGGTGGTGATCTTGTCAGCCTTGCCGTCACCGTTTTCATCGGTGAGCATCACGATTTTGTCATTGAGCGGCTTGGTTGGATTCCAGTGCGGATACGTCGGCCACACCGCCACGAACAGACGGCCGTCCGGGTCGACCGCCATCTGCACGGGGTTGATCAGTTCGGGAAACTGTTCTTCGGACGCGAACAGATTCACCTTCATGCCTTTGGCGATGGTCATCTTGCTGATGGCTTCCTCGCCGCCGAGGAACGGATACCGCCCGCCTTCCAGCGGCCCAGGCTTGTTCGTTTTCACTTCGAGCAGTTTGGGCAGGTTGTCATCATTAACGACCAGATCGCGACCTTGGGCGCGGGCCCAGACTTGCTTGTCGCGGTTCTGTGTCATGACATTGAAGCACTCCATCTCGACTTTCATGACGTCGGCGTTGGATTGGCCATGCCAACTGAGCCGTGATCGGCCGCCGTACACGTTGTAGCCGTCCACCGTGCGATAGAGATTCCACCAGTGGAAGTTCTTATCAATGACGGCCTGACGGATTTTTTCGAGTTGGGTTTCGTTACGGGCAGGCGGTTGACCGAACAAGGCGCGATCAATGATTTCGGCAACAGCGCGGTTGCCGGCCGTATTCAGGTGCACGCCGTTGATCGTCAGCGGTTGATCGACCGACTTATAAAGCTTCTGCGTGGCGGTGAACAGGTCCA
>JANQKH010000643.1 GCA_028281215.1 Phycisphaeraceae bacterium
GTCAACGACGCGCTTGCCGCTGCCCTGGCAGTTGGGGCAGGTCGACCGCATGCGAAACATGCCGCCAAAGCCAGCTTGTTCGACCGCGCCGGTGCCGCCGCACGTGACGCAGGCGACCGGTTCAGTGCCGGGTTTGGCTCCGGTGCCGGTGCAGGTTTCGCACAGGTCCATGCGTGTGAATTCGATGTCCTTCCCGTCCACACCTTTGGCGACTTCTTCAAGCGTGAGGTCGATGACCATTTCAAGGCTCGCGCCGCGCCGCGCGCGTCGCCCACCGCTGCGTCGTCCACCACCGCCGCCAAACATGGAGCCGAACACGTCATCGAACATCGAGAAGATGTCGTTGGCGTCCATGGAGCTGAAGTTGTGCCCGGTCGCGCCGCGCAGGCCTTCGTGGCCGTACTCGTCATAGAGGCGGCGCTTGTCGGTGTCAGACAACACTTCATACGCTTCGGCCGCTTCCTTGAATTTCGCTTCGGCTTCCGCGTCGCCCGGGTTGCGGTCCGGGTGATACTTCATCGCGAGCTTGCGGTAGGAGCGTTTGACATCATCGCCGCTCGCCGTGCGCTCGAGGTTAAGTATCTCGTAATAGTCGCGTGTGGTGGCCATGGAAGAACTTTCGGCGGTCAGCGAGTTCATCAAAAGACCCAGAGCCGTTTCGGGCCCTGGGTCTTGTATCGGTTCGGTGGCGTCAGGGCCGTAGTAGTTGGCTCAGGACACGGCGCCCTCAACTGGTTCTTCATCATCTTCGACTTCGGTGACGAGCACGTTGGTCGTGAGCATGAGGCCGGCGACGGAGGCGCCGTGCAGCAGGGCGGTGCGAACGACCTTGGCGGGGTCAATGATTTCCATCTTGACCATGTCCCCGTATTCGGCGGTCGCGGCGTTGTAACCGAAGTTTTTGCTGCTTTTGGCAAGCACTTCGTCGACGACGATGTCGCCGTCTTCACCGGCGTTGCTGGCGATCTGCCGCATGGGGGCCTTGATGGCTTCGGCGACGATATCGGCGCCGTGTTTTTCATCGCCTTTAAGCTTGCCACGCACAGCTTCGACAGCTTCGATTGCACGCAGCAGGGCGACGCCACCGCCGGGCACGTAGCCTTCCTCGGCCGCCGCTTTGGTCGCGTGCAGGGCGTCATCGACTCGGTCCTTGCGTTCTTTCATCGCCGTTTCGGTCGCCGCGCCGACGTGGATGATCGCCACGCCGCCGGTCAGCTTCGCCAGGCGTTCCTGGAATTTTTCCTTGTCGTATTCGCTCGTGGTTTCGTCGAGCTGTTTGCGAATCTGATCGATGCGCGTGTTGATTTCCTTCTTCTTGCCTTTGCCTTCGATGATGATCGTGGCGTCTTTGTTGACGACGATTTTCGAGGCTTTGCCCAGGTCGCTGATCTCGAGCGTTTCAAGGTTGACGCCGAGGTCTTCACTGATGAACTTGCCGCCGGTGAGGATTGCCATGTCTTGCAAGAGCGCCTTGCCACGATCGCCGAAGCCGGGCGCCTTGACGGCCGCCACTTGCAGCACACCGCGCAAACGGTTGACCACGAGGGCGGCCAGTGCTTCGTTTTCAACATCTTCCGCAACGATCAGCAACGGCTTGTTTTCCATCGCGACCTTGTTCAGCAACGGCAGCAGGTCGGGCAGGTTGCTGATCTTCTTTTCGTGGAAGAGGATGAGCACGTCTTCGAGCACGCATTCCTGCGTGCCGGGGTCGGTCATGAAGTAGGGCGAAAGGTAACCCTTATCGAACTGCATGCCTTCGACGAATTCGATGGTCGTGTCAGCGGTTTTGCCTTCTTCAACTTCAACAACCCCGTCGGGGCCGACTTTGGTGAGGCCTTGCGCGATGAGCGTGCCGATCTCGGTGTCGTGGTTGGCTGAGACCGTGGCGATTTTGCGCAGGTCATCTTCACCTTTGCACTTGGTCGCCATCTCGGCGATCGCTTCGGCAGCGGCTTCGGCGGCGGCCGTGATGCCGCGTTGAACCTGGATCGGGTTCGAGCCGGCGGTCACGTAGCGCAGGCCTTCTGAGTAGATCGCTTCGGCGAGCACCGTGGCGGTGGTGGTGCCGTCACCAGCGCGGTCGGATGTTTTCTTGGCGACCTCAAGCACAAGCTTGGCGCCCATGTTCTGGAACTTCTCCGGCAGGTCAATTTCCTTGGCGACGGTGACGCCGTCCTTGGTGACCGCCGGTCCGCCAAATGATTTTTGCAGCACGACGTTGCGGCCGGTCGGGCCCATCGTGACTTTGACGGCATCGGACAACTGCGTCACGCCCTTTTTCAACTGGGCGGCGGCTTCGGTGCCGAAGAGGAGTTGTTTGTTGGACATATCGGGATTCCTTTGGAAGCTAAGTTTGGAGCGCGGTTTTTGGTTTTTGGGGAAAGCGCGGTTCTTCGAACCGCCGTTAAACGGTGCGGACACTGACGGCGGCTGAAATCACTCCACGACGCCGAGCAGTTCGCCTTCGCTCATAATCATGTGGGTCACACCGCTGACTTCGATTTCCGTGCCGGAATACTTGCCGTACAGCACTTTGTCGCCTTTCTTGACATTCATGCCGCTGCGGGTTCCATCATCATTGAGTTGGCCGGGGCCGACGGCGACGATTTTGCCGGTCTGTGGTTTTTCTTTCGCGCTTTCGGGCAGGTAGATGCCGCTGGCGGTTTGGCTTTCCGTTTCGTCAGGCTTGACGATGATTTTGTCGTTCAAGGGTTTGAGGTTCATGTTTCAGAAACTCCGTGATTGCTTGAGTTGCTTTGTGTCTGTCTCGTGTTGGGAACGCGGACCTTCGATCCGCCGCTAAACGCTGATCAGTGATTGCCAGCTTCTTTTAAAAACCGCCCATGCCACCCATGCCGCCCATGCCGCCCATACCACCCATGCCGCCCATTCCGTGATCGTGGCCGTGGTCGTGATGGTGGTCGTCGTCGGCTTCGTCTTCCGGCGCTTCGGTGACAACGCAGTCGCAAGTCAGCAGCAGCGTGGCGACGCTGGCCGCGTTTTCGAGGGCGGTGCGGTCGACCTTGGCGGGGGTGATGACGCCGTCTTCGAGCAGGTCGCCGTATTGCAGCGTCAGGGCGTTGAAGCCGAAGCTGCCTTTGCCTTGTTGCACTTTGCGGACGACGACCGTGCCTTTTTCGCCGGCATTGTCAGCGATGCAGGTCAGCGGGACGAGCAGCGCC
>JANQKH010000698.1 GCA_028281215.1 Phycisphaeraceae bacterium
ACGCTTTCATACCGCGCATGATGTTCCGGCCTTCGAGTTTGTCCACTTCCGGCCCGAAGTCTTCCATCGTCCAGTTCTTGATGAACGTTGGTGTGTCGCGCGATGCGAGCAATGCGTCGGCCTCTTTCTGATTGTTGGCCACGATCATCTCACCGTACATCACCACCCAGTGACCGGGGAAGGTGCACACGTAGGGGTAAATGCCCGGCTCCTTCGGCGCGTGAAACCGCAACACATCCACCTTCGACTTCCGTGTCGGCCCGATCATCGGCGTGTAGTCAATGATCAAGTGCTTCTTTTCCTTGGGGATGAAATCAGAGTTGGCGTTTTTCGGATCTTTCGCCATCTCGTTGGCCGCCATGCCAACCTCTTCCAATGCCCCTTGCTTGACCAGCACCAGATTGTGATCGGTCGCGTCCGGGTTAAAGAACACCAGTTTGACCGGCTGGTTCGGTTTGACCGTGAACTGCTCGAGTGTGTATTTCATTCGCTCGGGCACGCAACCGATACGTACTGTTTTGAGGTTCTTCTGGCTGTCGAATTGGGCGTCTTTTGCGCTTCGGTTCTGCTCGGCGAATTCATTCGTCTTCGCCGCGTTTTTCAGCAAGTCCGGCACGTGCGCGTATTGCGGGTTGTCTTTCCAATACCGCACCAGCGTGTGCGATCCGAGTGCACAGGTAAAAGCGTACGCCAGGTGCTTGTCGCGCGGGTGATTCGCCACATCCAGGATCGCGTCCAGCGCCTCTTTCGTTCCGATGTAACTGCCGGCGATCGCCGCCTCCATGCGAACCAGACCGTTCGTGTCATTCGCAGATCGACGCAACAGACTGATCGCGTCCGACATGTGCGGATGCCAGTAGCGAAGCTGCTGCGTCGCGGCGGCGCGGGCGTGATGGCTGTCGCATTGCAGCACGTCGCGTAGCAGGTCGGTGTTGCGTCGCCCGATCCAGCGATACGTCCAGATCGCTTCCATCTGATGATGGCGGTAGCGAGCATCGTTCTTGTCAAGCGCGGATACAAAGCCATCCAGTGCCTGTTTCACGCTGTCGGCATTTCGGTCACGCAACTCGCGCTTCGCCCAGTAGCGAATGCGATACTCCGGCCGCTTGAGCAACTCCACAAGCTCGGCAATCGACGCGCCGTCAATCTTCGCCGGCTCCTGCAACGGAATGCCCTTCGCCTTGATGCGCCAGATGCGCCCCGAATGCCGGTCACGCCGCTCATCACGCAGCGAATACTGCGCGTGCCCTTTTACCGGGTTGTACCAGTCACAAACATACATCGCGCCCCGCGGGCCGTACTGCAAATCCACCGGAATGAAACTCAAGTTGGAGGAGAACAACAGGTCGCCGACGTACTTCTCGTCGTACCCGTACGGCCCTTCGACCCACTGGTGAATCTCCACGCGGTTGGTCGGTTTGTATCGCACCTTGATGAAATGCCCCTGCAACTCTTTAGGGAACGTCTTGAAGTCCACGAACTCCTGGCCTGCCGTGCCTGAGTAAGCCCGCAGCCCCGCCGGCTTTGGATGTTGTTGTGGGAACGGCGGATCAAGTGAATGAAACGCCGCGGCAAAGATCGGATGACTCGCCACATGAAAACCCCAGTCATCAAACGTCACGCCCCACGGATTCGTGCTGGAGTATGTGCCAAAGCTGGTCAAACGTTGTGTGCGCGGTTGGAACCGGAACCAACCGCTGTTTCGCTGTCGCACAGGGCCGTACGGCGTTTCGACCTGCGTGTTATGGAACACGGATTCGCGCCAGATCAGATCACCGTCGGGCGTCCATGTCACGTCGTGCAGCGCATGGTGCGAATCTTCGGTGCCGAAGCCGGTGAGCACGATCTTCCGCGTATCGGCCTTGTTGTCGCCGTCGGTGTCCTTGAGGAACGTCAGGTGCGGCATCTCGGAAACGTACACGCCGCCGTCGCCGAACTCGAACGAAAGCGGAATGTGCAAATCGTCAGCGAACACCGTCGATTTGTCCGCCTTGCCGTCACCGTCGGTGTCTTCAAGGATGACGAGTTTGTCGTTCGGCTCGTTGCCCGGATACACGTGTGGATAGGTCGTTGAGCAACTAACCCACAGTCGGCCTTTCGAATCCCATCGGATCTGAATCGGAGCGGCAATGTCGGGAAACTGCTCTTCGCCGGCAAACAGCGTCACCTCAAATCGCGGGTCGATCTTAAACGCTTTGAACTCATCCTTGGCGGACATCCAACGATTAGCACCGCGGCTTTCCTTTGCTTTGGGCAACGGCGGCACGTTGGAGTCGTCAACCTTCGCCTCCACGGTTTTGCCTTGCGCGATTGCCGTGATGCGCTGCTCTCGGTTGCCGACCATCATGTCAAAGTTGCGCATCGCCGGCAGGAAATCGAGGTAACCGTAACTCCTGTTCCGCCCACCCGTGTAGTAAAACGTGTTCACCGGACGGAAGCGACGGAAGTATTGCCGGTTCTTATCCAGAACAGCCTGTCGAAGTTTCTCATTCACCGATGGTGGAACTTCGCCAAATATGCTTTGATACATTGAGCGGGCAAACAATTCGTAGCCGGTTTCGGTCAGGTGCACACCGTTGATAGTCAAATCGCTGTCGGCATCCTTCATCGCGGCTTCCGTGTCGGTGAACAAGTCGACGTAACCGACCTTCTGCTCCTTGGCGACGGCCTGGACAATGGCGGCGTATCGCTTGATGCGCGCGTTGTTCAGGGTCGCCGCCGGCGTGCCTTTGACATCTTCGTTAGCGATGGGCGAAAGCAGGATGATCCGCGGGCCGGTTTTGCCGTTGAACGCTTTGGCTTTGAGCGCCGCCACGTGATTCGACAGTGATTCACGAAACGCTTTTTCACCCGCTTCACCTGCGAACGATTCGTTAAAACCGTAGGCTGCGAAGATCACGTCGATCTTCTCGTGCGTCAGGTGCTGCTCGGTGTCCGCGAAATTGGCCGGCCGCGGTTGAATGTCGGGTGTATCGGCAGACCATGCAAGATTGCGGACGACCAATTCATGGTCCGGATACCGCTGATGCAGCAACGTCTCAAACTGCCCGAAATGCTGAGCCCGGTCGAGCAGCGTGTTGCCGATGAAGGCGATGCGGTCGCCCTTGTTCAGCTTTAATGGCAACGTCGTGTCGACCGGCTCGGCTTCACCCGCGCGCGGCGCCTTGGCTCGGTAGATGCCGAACTTTGAGAAGTCGTCACTGTTCGCATTCGCCTGACCGGCTTGCTTGCCCTTCGGCGCGCCATCCAGCGCGGAGGAAGCGGCGACCACAATCCCAGCGAGCAAACAGAGTGTGGCGAGCGTGAACTTGACCTGGTGCCTTGTCATGATGTGCTTCCAATTCCAATGAGCTTTCAGGGGACGGGCGATTGTACCCGTCCCGGTAGAATACAGGCCGCTCCGCCAAACCCGAATGTGAGTTGGATTATGAAACATCTTGTTTTCACTTGGATTGCCTTGATCATTGTGCTCGTCGCCGCCCCGCTTGCCGGCAAACCGCCGATCATGACGCCGGCTGATACGCCTGTCCTTGGCGAGGTTGATCCGTTCATCATCAAGCACGTTTACGAGAGCAAAAACATTGAAGCTTCGCTCGCCGACCTGCAGAACGATGACGCGTATCAGACGCTGATCAAGAAGCACAAGCTCAAATTGTTCGGCGGTCCGATGCTGGGTTGCGTGACGTCAAACTCCGCGAAGATATGGCTTCGGACGCCGGCCGCCGCGAAGGTGCAGATCATCATCGATCGGGGCGCGGGCCCGGACGCTCGTACGCCTGCGCCGATCAAGACTGACGTGCTCACGACCAGTGCGAAGAACGATTTCACCGTTGTCGTACCCATCGAAAACCTCAAGCCGTTCACCCATTACCACTATGATGTGCTGGTGAACGGCGAAAACGCTATGCCTAAGCCGTTGCCTACCTTTCGCACGAGTCCGGCTCCAGGCCAGAAGGTGAAGTTCGCCACGGCATTCGGCGGCGGCGCTCGCTACGTTTCCGAAAAGGAACGCATGTGGGACACAGTCGCCAAATTCCGTCCGCACGCGTTTCTCTTCCTCGGCGACAACATCTACATCGATGAACCGCAACACCGCGGCAAGCAGCGGGCGATGTATTACCGCCGACAGTTGCGCCCTGAGTTCCAACGCCTTACCTCGCAGGCCGCCGCCTATGCGATCTGGGATGACCACGACTTCGGCAAGAACGACACGGCCGGCGGACTCGATCCCTTCAAGCCGGACTGGAAAGTGCCAGCGTGGAGAATCTTCAAAGAAAACTGGGTCAACCCCGCGTACGGCGGCGGCGAAAAACAACCCGGGTGCTGGTACGACTTCCACATCGGTGACGTCCACTTCATCATGACCGACGGCCGATACTATCGCGACTTCAAACAGGGCACGATGCTCGGCCCCGTTCAGAAAAAGTGGCTGCTCAATACGCTTTCCAATTCCAAAGCCACCTTCAAGGTCATCGCCTCCGGCACGCTCTGGACTGAACACGCCGACAAAGGCGGCAAGGATTCCTGGTGGGGTGTCAGAAAGGAACGCGAGGAGATTTTTTCGCTGATTGACAAGCAGAAAATTCCCGGCGTCATGCTCATCTCCGCCGACCGCCACCGCACGGACATCTACAAAATCGAACGGCCCAACGGTTACGACCTGTACGAATTTGAGACGTCCAAACTCACCAACAATCACACGCACCCAACGAAGAAACAGGCCCTCTTCTCCTACAACAAGGGCAACTTCTTCGGCATGCTCAACTTCGACCTGACCAAAAGCGACCCCGAAATGACCTTCCAATGC
>JANQKH010000709.1 GCA_028281215.1 Phycisphaeraceae bacterium
TTGTTGATGAAACAGATGCGCGGCACCTGGTATCGTTCAGCCTGTCGCCAGACGGTTTCGCTCTGGGCTTCGACACCTTCCTTGCCGTCAAACACAACGACCGCGCCGTCGAGCACGCGGAGCGAGCGTTCGACTTCGATGGTGAAGTCCACGTGACCGGGCGTGTCGATCAGGTTGACGGTGTATTCTTCGCCGTCCTTGGTCCACGGGCAGGTGGTCGCGGCGGATTGGATGGTGATGCCGCGTTGCTGCTCTTCTTCCATGGAGTCCATGGTGGCGGTGCCGTCGTGCACTTCACCCATCTTGTAGGTCTTGCCCGTGTAATAGAGGATGCGCTCGGAGACGGTGGTCTTGCCGGCGTCGATGTGTGCACAAATACCAATATTTCTGAATCGATCGAGACGGGCCATGGCTGGTCCTCACAAAAAACGGGTAGCAGTCTGGGTTGGATTGAACAGTTGGTTGAGCGATACAGTCTGCGAATGATGAATCGGGGTTTGGGGCCGATCAGATTCCGCCTCGTCCCGTGACCGGGGAAGGGGTGGCGGCGATCGGCATCAGGCCGGTGTGTGGCACCCCCTCGGGCTGAAATTCAAAAGCGGTTGATTCATCGCAGTTCCAATTCTATCGACCGTATCGGTCATAAGGCTTGCCTACTCAACCCGTAACACATTTCCAACACGTGATTTCAGGCTGAGAAAGGATGGGGAAGGATAGCAATCCGCAGACCATTGTCAATTGGACTGCAAGAATGGGCATCCGGGTGAGTCGATGGACGCGAGGTCACTGTCTTGCCGCCTTCCTTGTGTGCCATGGCTGGCTCGCCCAGCCGTGAAGTCATTTCGGGTCTCGGATGGACGACGAACACGCAGAAAAACCACACGGCTGGGCAAGCCAGCCATGGCACATGAGCGATTCTCTTGGGCGCAAAAAAAGCGCCGGACGAATGCCCGACGCTTTGGTGAATTCAGTGTTGTCGTGGCGATGGACCGCGGGGCGCTCGCCGATCCGTAGACGATCAAGGCAGGTCGTCGGAACTGGCGGCTTCGCGGAGCAGGGCGGAGTTCTGCGAATCCGGCACCTTGAACGGGTTCTCCTGCTTGTTGCGGTCGTAGTAACCGACCAGCATGAGGAACCGGTTCTGGTTCAGGATCGGCATGCGGAACGTGCGGGCCTCGCCTTCCAACTGGCGGTATTGCGTCAGCTTGCGTTCCGCGGCCGCCTTGGCTTCGATCTGACGCGGGTCGGTTTCGTCGATCTTCACCGGCACGACCGGCAGTTGGCCCAGCACGAGGAAGTCCACGTCGTAGGACATTTCCTTGGCGACCTTGCCGCCCCATTGTTCGATCATGGACTTGATGCGGCGTTGTTCGCTGGCGGTGGCGCGAAGGTCGCCGTCGATGTCGAAGTCGCCGAACACGTGGAAGGTGTAGGTACGGTGCTTGTCGTACACGACGTTGGCGATGATGTCACCCTCGAAGATCGTCGCGTTGCGGTCCTTGCGGACGACGCGGCATTCGGTGGTGTTTTCCTTGACCTTGGCGACTTCGATCGTCGCTTTGCCGCGAAGCTGGCCGAACTCCATTGAGCCGATGCCTTGCTTCTTGTCGAACACTTCAAACGTCAGGCCCAGATATAGCTTGTCGTTCTTGGCGAGGTTGATCGTGACGATTTCGCTTTCCGGAATGGATGAAAGAATGCGGCCATCCGGTTCGAGAGAGGGATCCGGCCCGTCGCCTCGCTTGATTTTCGAATCCTGAAGTTTGGCGATGGCGATTTCCAAGTCACCGATGCGCGCTTGTTTGACGATCAACTCTTTTTCAAGCCGAGCAATTTCCGCCTGTGCTTTGGCGGCCGATTCCTTCGTAGTGATTTCCACGGCCTGGAACTGCTGCTGAGAGTTGGCTTGTGCGGCCTGGTTGTCGGACTCGATCGCCGCGAGTTGGGCTTTCAGGTCGCTGACATCTTTTTGATACTTGGCCGACAGGGCGTTGATCTGCGCTTCGTAGTCCTTGGCCTTTTCCGCTTCCTGGGTAACCTTGGTTTCCGCTGCTGCGGCGCGGTTGCGGAACTGGTCGACGTCGCTGACCAGGTCGGTGATCAGATTGAGCAGACCGGGATTGGAATCTTTACCCAATTTGCCCAGCGCTGCCTTCAGTGAAGATTCAACACCGGCTCGTGTGTTGCGGTCCGGGTCGATTTGATCGACCAGCCATTTGCGGTCTTCCCGCAGGACAGTCACGACCGAGTCGGCTGACTTCTGCGACACCTGGTCGCGCAACGCCTTGATTTCATCATTGGCATGCTCCGCGCCGGTGCGGTAAACCAGTAGGTCGGCTTCAGCACTTCGCTGCTTGACAATGATTTCTTCTTTTTCGGTGTAGAAGATGATGGCGACGACCGTCGTGAGCACGAACAGCATCGCAAACAGGACCACGGCCACCACCAGGCCAGTACTACTGCGACCACGAGCCATGAGAACCTCCTGGGTTTGAGGATTGATTGGGAAGGCGGGTTCCAACCAAAGGTCCAGCCGTGGGATACGGCAAAATCTTCGGCGCACCGGAAATTGTCGCGAGGATTGACGTGAAAGTCAAATGAGTGGAGGGTCAAAGTGCTCTAACCACCGCCGACCGCCCGCGCCAGCCGGGCGATGCCTTCGCCGATTTGTTCCACAGTGGGCACGCCGAAACTCAGTCGCATGGTATTGCGGGGAATCTGCCGTGTGGCATCGGGTCCGTAGCAGTATGCTCCAGGCACGTACAGCACGCCTTCATCGAGGGCGGTCTGGAAGAGCGGTCCATCACGGCCGGTGTCCGTGCCTTCGGGCAGGGTCAGATAGACATATAGCCCGCCGGTGGGCCGGGTCCAAGTGACGCCAGGCTGCCCGCCAAGATGTTCATCCAATGCGGTGAGCATCGCGTCGCGCTTCGCGGCATACGTCTTATTCAAAAACGCCACGTGCTCGTGATACACCCCGTGTTTCAACGCGGCCAGCAACAGATGTTGGGCCAGATTGTTGGACCCGAAGTCGTGATTGCCTTTTTGAAGCAGGATCGGTTGCGTCAAACCTTGCGGCAATAAACCGTATCCCGTTTTCAGGCCCGGTGAGAACGGCTTGCTGAATGTCTGGAGCAGAGCGACATATTCGTTGGTTGTGTCAAACTTCTTGATCGACGGCGGTGGCGCCCCTTCAAACGTCAATTCGCGATACGCCGAGTCTTCCAACAGCAAGATGCGCCCCCGAGCAGCGGGGTGGTGCGAATATTTTTTCACAATCTCCAAGACCTGCGGCCGACGCTCGGCAGACATCGTGATGCCGCTGGGGTTCTGATGGTAATCGCAGGTGTATACCATCTTCACGCGTGACAGTTCTCCCGTTTCCGCCAGTTCACCGAGCAGGGCGTCCAGTTGCTGAGGGATCATGCCGTCGTCGTCAATGTCGACGCAACGCACGACCGCGCCGGCGGATTCCAATGTGCCCGTGTAGACGAAGTAGCTCGGCCACTCGGTGATCACGATGTCGCCCGGATCGATCAGCAGGTCGGT
>JANQKH010000712.1 GCA_028281215.1 Phycisphaeraceae bacterium
TCGCTTTACTATGCCGACCGCATTGTCATCAAGCATCAGCCGCGCATCATCTTCATGTACGCCGGTGACAATGACATCGCCAAAGGCAAAACGTCTCAACGTGTGTTTGATGACTTCAAAATGTTTGTCAAGAAAGTGCACAGCGCTTTGCCGAAAACGAAAATTGTCTTCATCGCGATCAAACCCAGTATCGCGCGATGGAAACTCGTCGACAAAATGCGCGACGCCAACAACCGCATCGCCGAGTTTTCAACGAAACATGACCTGCTCGGCTACATCGACATCGACACCCCCATGATCGGCGACGACGGCAAACCCATGAAAGACCTCTTCGTCAAAGACGGCCTCCACCTGAGCGAGAAAGGTTACGAGATCTGGTCAGGCTTGGTGAAGAAGCACCTGGATTGATGTGTGTGCAAGGAGGAGTCTTTTTTGACGCGGAGGTTACGGAGGCGCGGAGATCGCGGAGGGGATAAAAACAGGAAATCAGGAAAGCAGGGAAGCAAAAAATCGGAAAAGGTCAAGGTAGGAGATTGATTCGTCATCCCCACCCAAATGACTTCTTCCTCCGTGTTCTCCCGTACTCCGAGTGAAAAACAATCACCCAAGACGCTAAGGAAAAACCTTGCCCGATCTCAGAAACACAGTGGCCATCATCACCGGTGGCGGGACCGGCGTCGGCCGTGCGACGTCGCTTTCACTTGCGAAGCTCGGCTGCCACGTTGTCGTGAACTACAGCCGCTCGAAGGACGACGCGGAACAGACGGCCGCCGATGCGCGATCCCACGGCGTCAACGCCCTGGCGATCCAAGCGAACGTTGCCAAAGATGGTGACTGCCGCGCGATGGTCGATCAAACCGTCGCCCAACTCGGCCGGCTCGACATCCTCATCAACAACGCCGGCACCACGCGCTTCATTGATGCTGCCGACCTCGAAGCTGTCGACGACGACGCCTGGTCGGACGTCATGAACGTCAACGTCAAGGGCGCGTTTCAGTGTGTCCGGGCCGCCAAGCAACCGATGCTCGACGCCGGCGGCGGCCACGTGATCAACATCTCCAGCGTCGCCGCCTTCCGCGGCAAAGGCAGTTCGATACCCTACTGCGCCTCGAAAGCGGCGCTGAACAACCTGACCGTCGCGCTCGCGCACACCCTCGCGCCACACATTCGGGTCAATGCAGTGGCGCCGGGCTACATTGATTCACGTTGGATTCGGAATGCGGTCGGCGAAGACAAGTACGAAGGCTTTATACAGGACGCGGCTGCGAGTGTGCCGCTCAAACAAGTGTCCTCGCCACAGGACATTGCGGATGGGATCCTGAGTTTACTAACGGGATCGGTCACGGTGACGGGGCAGATTGTGGTGGTGGATGGTGGGATGTTGTTGAACAATTGAGCCGTAGGTAAGGTCATTGACCTTACCTGCTTGACTAGGTTCACTAAGCCATGACTCAGCCAGTGGCCATTTACCTCTTTCGATACTTCTTCGATGCCGGTGCCGGAGTCTGTCTTTGGGCTGCTAATGACGCGGCGCGAGAACGTTTTGATTACCCCATTGAACTTGTTGACTTACCGATCAGCGAAAATCTTCGGAGGTTTCTCTATCATTTGACTGCTTGGTACGACACGAGCATTGATTGGAACTGCCCGCCTGATCCGTCGCCATGGACGCAAGACGAAGCTGATCGTTTCAATCATGCCGCAAAGCACGGTCTCGCTCGCCTTCGCGCTGAGTTGGGCAACGATTTTGAAATAGTGGACGAGTTTGAGCCGGTCCGAGCGGGCAATTAGTGCATAGGTTGGGTTTCACTTCGTTCTACCCGACCTGCGCCAAAAGAAAAAGCCCGCATACGCGGGCTTCGTGTCCTGTTCGAGTTTTCTTTCTCTCCTGCCTTTCCATTCTCCCTCTTTCTTTTCTCTTTCTTATTTTTTGGTCGTCTTCTTCGTTTTCTTGCTCGTCGATTTGGTTTTTGTCTCACCCACGACGTGTTTATATTTGCGTTTGAGCAGGTCGATGAGCATGCCGGTTTCGTTTTCGAGGCCGGGCGTCCAGCTTGCCCAGTGGTATTTGACCGCGCACTTGGAACTGCGGATGCCGTCTCGAATGAAGCGGGTCATGCGGCGCCAAGGCAGGGTGAGAATCAGTTCGTCCGAGAGCGGGATGTTGGCGACGGGGGTTTCAAGGTTCGGCACGAAGTAGGCCATGGAGCCGCCCTCGCCGCCTTTGCGGTTCTTGAAGAAGTAATGGATGGTCCACTGCCAACTGTCACCGTGCCAGATCAGTTCGTGATCGAGTTCGTCGAGGCCGTCGAGGAATTCGATCATGCGGCCGAAGTTGCGCTGTTGGTGTGGTTTCAAATCGTTGAGCAGGTCTTCGACCGTCGGCTGGGTCCAGCGTTCGGTCCAGGGAACCCGGGTGTTGATGGCGGCTGTCATGGTGTTCGTCTCCGTGAACACAAGGGGTTGAAAGTCGCGGGAATCGTTCAGGATCGTCCGCGAAAGGTACGTTGGCCGCTCCAAGCGGCAATCTGATCCGTCCCGCCTTGAGGCGTGGGTCGGATTTAAGGTTTCAAATTCGACCTTCTAACTTACTGCGTGTCATATTTATTGGGTTGTCGAACCAACGGCTTCGTACTTGCTGGGTTGTAAGTTCTTTTTCTGCCAATCTTTGCCAATTCCGCTCCCGACTTTCGGCGGTGCAAAACCTGCAAGTTTGAGCGACGTTTGAGAACAGGTGGTCGGCCAAGACTCGATTTTCTTTTCAGTTCTCCTATCAGAGGCGATCACAAATCGTCGCTCGATTTTCAACATCGTCGCTGGCGAGGGTGATCACTTGCCTGGTTGCCCGGTCTTTGGCCGACACTCAGATTGGTTCCACCCGGTTTCTGCTCCGCGTGTTGCTGTGATTTTCAAAGCCTCATGCTAACACATTCTCCACCATTCTGCAAGGCCGACCGGTTTGGCAATGTGGGGCACTGCCGCCGGCCCACCAGTGCTTAACTTTTTGATATTATTTGTCTTATGGCGATTGGCTGCGGACTATTCTATGTGGTGGTGATGGCGAAATGGCCTATCGCAGGGGCGGTGAAGACCCGGCTGAACCCGGTTTTCACGCCCGAGCAGGCCGCCGACGTCCATGCCGCCATGATGCAATGTGTGCTGGACCGGTTATCGGCCGTATTTGGATCAACGGATGCCGTGCTGGTGATCGCCTTGGACCGGGCGGATCTGGAAGTTGCGGCTCAGCATTGGCCGAACGTCATGCCCGGAGTTTGCCCGGCCGGCTGGCGGATGATCGAGCAGGGAGCAGGCGACTTGGGGGACCGAATGAACTGTGTTGTGCAGTCCTTGATTACAGAAAACGACGCGACTGAAAACACCGGTTTCATCTTCTTCGGCATCGACAGCCCGGACTTTCCGTTTGAAACTGTGGCGCATCTGCCTCATCAGTTAAAACGCAACACCGTGGCGGTCGGGCCGGTGGCCGATGGTGGTTACTGGACGTTGGCGGCTCAGCCCTGGCGACCCGAGTTGGCGGCTGATATCGACTGGGGCACGTCGAAGGTTTATGATCAGACGTGTAGCGCCATTGCGTCCGCCGGTTTGATTCAAATTGAACTGCCTCAGTGGTTCGACGTGGATCGGCCGAATGACGTGGAAGACTTGCGCCGCCGGCTGGTTGGCACAGACGAACCGGCTTTGCGCACGCTGGCCCATCAACTGGAACTCATCTGGGAGGATGCTCACCGATGACCGACGCACCGACGAACGCAGCTAACACCCACCCCGAGCAGGTTGAAAGCGAAATGAACCTGGAAGACTCCACGGTTCTGATCGTAGATGACAACGCGCAAAACGTGGAGTTGTTGCAGGCGTACCTGGAGTCGCTGCCTTGCCAAATCGTCACCGCGTTCAACGGCGAAGAGGCGATGGCAATCGTCGAAGATTCCGATAAGCCTTCGCCCGACCTCATCCTTCTTGACGTGATGATGCCCAAGATGAGCGGGTTCGAGGTCTGCCAGCGCATCAAGGAGAATCCGGACACGCGGTCGATCATGATCATGATGGTGACGGCTTTGAACGAAGTGGGCGATATCGAACGCGGGGTCGACAGCGGCACGGACGATTTTCTGACCAAGCCGGTGAACAAGCTCGAATTGATTACGCGCGTGAAAAGCCTGCTGCGCGTCCGTCATTTGAAGCGTGAACTGGACCGCACCATGGCGTACATCGAAGACATCGAATCGGGCAACGATGAAGACCGCCTCCAAGGCGGGTAAGGGTCTGTCGCCGGGGGCACGTCAACATGGGGATCGCGCGGAACACTTCTATTCTATATAGATACCAATGGATGGCCGACCGGTGGGGGATGTCGGTTTGTATCGATTGACCCAACTCTGGCATGTATACGCGTCGCCCGATTTTCACATCTGTGTCAACTCCGGGAAAGTCGATTTACTGACTTTTCTGTTCATCATTGATTGACGCATTCAAGTCATTCGATGACAGCCCTAGCCAATATTCCATCAACCCGCGGAGATGGAACGGGATCAGGGGGTTGTGTGAACGGATTCGAAACGAAGGCGCCGTGGAGCGCCGGAAATCAACGCTAACGGCCACCGACACCGGTGGGGAGGAAGGCACTATGAGTCAGATTAATACCAATGTCAGTTCACTGCTTGCCCAGCGCGTGCTGGGTCAAAACAACAACACTTTGACCAAGAGCCTTGAGCGCTTGAGCACCGGTCTTCGCATCAACCGCGGCGCCGATGATCCGGCCGGTCTGATTGCCAGTGAAAAACTGCGGTCTGAAAAGGCTGCGATTCAAACCGCGATCGGCAACGCCGAGCGTGCGGATCAGGTCATCAACGTCGCCGAAGGCGGCTTGCAGGAAATCAACGCACAGTTGATTGAACTTCAAAGCCTGATCGGCCAGTCGGCCAACGACGCCGGTTTGAGCACGGAAGAGAAAGAAGCGAATCAGCTTCAGATCGACTCCATCCTGCAGACGATCGACAGCATCGCGTCGCAGACCAGCTTTGAAGGCACCAAGTTGCTCAACGGCAACCTTGACTTTCAGATCACCGGTCAGGCGACCACGGTGGCGGACTTTGATGTGAACGCGGCAAAGATCGCCGACGGCGGCAGCCGCGCAGTCAATGTCATCGTCACCGCTTCGGCGCAGCACGCGGGTCTGTTCGTTTCGGCCGGCGCTGCGGCATTGGATACTGGTGGCGCAACGTCTTCGTTTGTCGTCGAAATCGCCGGTTCCAAGGGTTCGCGCGAATTCACGTTTGCTTCCGGCACGACGTTGACTTCCGTCGCGTCCGCCGTGAACACCTTCACGGACGTAACCGGTGTGTCCGCAGCCGTCAGTGGCACGGGTGTGGTCCTCAAGAGCACAGAGTTCGGCTCCGACCAGTTCGTGTCGGTCGACGTGATCAACGACGGCAGCCAGGCCGGCGCGGTGTTGACCCTTTCGACCACTAGTGAGGACACTGCAACACCGGGCAGCGCGACTGCGTTTGCCTCCGTGACCAACGCGATTCGCGATGAAGGCCAGGACGTCAGTGCGACGATCAACGGCATCGCCGCAACCTCGCGCGGCAAAGTTGCGCAGATCAACACTGACTTCCTTGACGTTAGTGTGGAACTGACCACCGCCGGCGCTCAGGCGGCCGGTACCATCAACGCCTTCACCATCACCGGTGGCGGCGCGAAGTTCAACATCGGCCCCAATGTCGACATCGGCAATCAGGTCACCATCGGCGTGGGGAACGTTGCGGCCCGCAAACTCGGTTCGGTCGACACCGGCTTCCTTGACGAACTCGGCTCCGGCAAGAACTCCAACGTCGTCGACGGCGACATCGAAGCCGCGCAGAAGATCGTCAATGAATCGATCGATCAGGTTTCGAAGCTTCGCGGCCGACTCGGCGCTTTCCAGAAGAACGTGCTCGGCTCAACGATTCGTTCGCTCGGCGTCGCCCTTGAGAACACAAGTGCGGCTGAAAGCAGTGTCCGCGATACTGATTTCGCAGCGGAAACGGCGGAGTTGACCCGTTCGCAGATCCTCGTGAACGCTGCAACCAACGTGTTGGCCATCGCCAACAACCAGCCGCAGAACGTGCTCGGCTTGCTGTAAGCTGAGAAAAGAAACTGAATTGGAAGCATCGACGGCGTCCCTTTTGCGGGGACGCCGTTTTTTATTGGAGCGTCTGTCGATTGCTTGACGGCGCTACGGGGCTGATGGCTTGAACGGAGCGGGATTGCAATGGCACGCGGATTCCGCAACAGTTCTTCATTTTACATTCGTGGACAACCCGGAAATTTTTTTTCGAATATGCGGCGCTTTCACTACAGGCTTGCTTTGTCTGTACCGATCATGACGGTAGTGAAAGAACGGCGGACTTTGCAAGGGATGCCGTTCGTATTAGAGGCAGGTTCAGCACCGCTTCACGAGTCACCGCGGGATTCGGTGGAGAGGGAAGGAGCCTTTCAAGAATGGATGTCGTGCTGTGTTGGCACGGCTGTTCTACTGTTACGGATAACTAGTCCACCGCAAGAGGTTTTGGAGACAAGCGATGAGTGCAATCAACACCAATGTCAGTTCCCTTTTGGGTCAGCGTGTGCTGAACCAGAACAATGTTACTCTTTCAAAAAGCCTGGAACGCCTGAGCACCGGCCTGCGGATCAACCGCGGCGCCGATGACCCGGCCGGCCTGATCGCCAGCGAAAAATTGCGGTCGGAAAAGGCGTCGATCAACGCCGCGATTGGCAACGTCGAACGCGCCGACCAGGTCATCAACATTGCTGAAGGCGGTTTGCAGGAAATCAACGCTCAGTTGCTCGAACTGCAAAGTCTGATCGGACAGTCGGCCAACGACGCCGGTCTTAGCAAGGAAGAAAAAGAAGCGAATCAGCTTCAGATCGACTCGATCCTCCAAACGATCGACAGCATCGCGTCACAGACCAGCTTTGAAGGCACGAAGTTGCTCAACGGCACCTTTGACTTCCAGATCACCGGTCAGGCCACGACCGTGGCGGACTTTGACATCAATGCCGCGAAGATTGAAACCGGCGGCAGCCGCGCGGTGAACGTCATCGTCACGGGTTCAGCCCAACATGCGGGTCTGTTCGTTTCGGCCGGCGCTGCCGCGCTCGACACCGGTGGTGCGACGTCAGCATTCGTGATTGAAGTTGCCGGCTCCAAAGGATCGCGTGAATTCACGTTTGCCTCGGGCACCACGCTTACCTCAGTAGCGTCCGCCGTCAATACTTTCACCGAAGTGACCGGCGTGTCGGCAGCCGTCAGCGGCACCGGCATCGTGCTCAAGAGCCAGGGATTTGGTTCGGACGAGTTTGTCTCCGTGGACATCGTCAACGACGGTAGCCAAGCCGGCGCCATCCTCACGCTTTCAACCACTGACGAAGACGCCGCCACACCAGGTAGCGCGACGGCTTTCGCGTCCGTGACCAACGCCATTCGCGACGAAGGTCAGGACGTGACCGCGACCATCAATGGCATCGAGGCGGTCAGCAAAGGCCGCGTGGCCAGCATCGCTACGGATTTCCTTGATGTCAGCATTGAACTGACCACTGCCGGTGCGCAAGCGGCCGGTACGATTTCGGCCTTCACCATTTCTGGTGGCGGCGCTAAGTTCAATATCGGACCGAACGTCGACATCGGCAACCAGGCAACCATTGGTATCAGCAACGTCGCCGCGCGAAAGCTTGGCACGGTCACCAACGGCTTCTTGGATGAGTTGGGTTCCGGTAAGGCATCCAATGTCGTGGATGGTGACATCGAAACCGCGCAGAAAATCGTCAACGACTCGATCGATCAGGTTTCGAAACTTCGCGGCCGACTCGGCGCCTTCCAGAAGAACGTGCTCGGTTCCACATTGCGGGCCTTGGGCGTTGCTCTGGAGAACACCAGCGCTGCCGAAAGCAGCATCCGTGACACCGACTTCGCCAACGAGACGGCGGAACTCACCCGTTCGCAGATTCTCGTGAATGCGGCCACCAACGTTCTGGCGATCGCCAACAACCAACCACAGAACGTGTTGCAGTTGCTCTAAGATTCCAACACCAACCTCCTGCACGGATGAAACGGCACCCTGTTTTCAGGGTGCCGCTTTCTATTGCGCGAAAATAGTGGGCGTATTTTCGGATTCAACCTTAAGGCCTGCAACGGTTGTGACGAATGTAGGGTTTGGACACGTTGTCCGTGCCGGAAAACAGCGTGTTTGACAGTCAGCCCGATAAGCTTGTCCGATAAACCGGGTCGCGTGCAGATTGTTTTGCGACGCACGGGAAACCCGACCAAAGGTGAGCAACCTGACGGTAAGGGTCCCCGTCAGATCAGTGAGTCGGCATCAATCAAGGCTTCGGCCTTGTGTCGATAAAGCCCCGCGTTGGGGCAAACGCATCAGATCGGATTGGACCTACGTTTCAGGGGCAGGACGCCCAACGCCGAAAGGCACAGTCAACGTCACGGAGCGACACACCATGAGTCGTATCAACACCAACGTCGGATCCCTGCTCGCCCAGCGCGTGCTTGGACACCAGAACAAAGGACTTTCCCAATCGCTTGAACGGCTGAGCACCGGCCTGCGGATCAACCGCGGCGCCGATGACCCGGCCGGCCTGATCGCCAGCGAACGCCTGCGATCAGAAAAAGTTTCCATCGCAGCCGCCATTGGCAACGCCGAACGCGCCGATCAGGTGATCAACATCGCCGAGGGCGGCTTGCAGGAAGTCAATGCCCTGCTGCTGGAAGTGCAAAGTCTCGTCGGTCAGTCGGCCAACGACGCCGGGCTCAGTAAAGAAGAAAAGGACGCCAACCAACTTCAGATCGATTCGATCCTTCAAACGATCGACCGCATCGCCTCCAGCACCAGCTTTGAAGGCACCAAGTTGCTCAATGGCACGTTTGACTTCACCGTCAGCGGCCAGGCGACTACGGTCGCCAAATTCCAGGTCAATGCCGCCAAGCTTGAAACCGGTGACAGCCGAAGTGTCAATGTCGTGGTGACCGCGTCGGCGCAACACGCGGGCTTGTTCCTTTCTGCCGGCGCTGCCGCGCTTGACCTGACCAACGGCACCAGTTCGTTTATCATTGAGGTGAACGGGTCGAAGGGTTCCCGCGAATTTAGCTTTGCTTCCGGTACGGCACTGACAGCGGTCGCCTCCGCGGTGAACACCTTCACCTCGATCACCGGCGTGTCCGCCACGGTGAGCGGTACGGGCGTGGTCCTTAAGAGTCAGGGTTTCGGATCCAACGAATTCGTCTCGGTGGACGTCGCCAACGACGGCGGTCAGGCCGGTGCCATTCATACTCTGTCCACCACGGACGAAGATGTCGCCACGCCGGGCAGTTCGACGGCCTACAGCGCCGTGACCAACCCGGTGCGCGACGAAGGCCAGGATGTCAGCGCGATCATCAACGGCATTGCGGCGACGACGGACGGCCGCGTCGCCCGGATCAACACCGATTTCCTGGACTTGGAAATCGAACTGACCACCGCCGGGGCGCAGGCGGCCGCCGCGATCTCCGCGTTCACCATCACTGGTGGCGGGGCGAAGTTCAACCTTGGGCCCAACGTCGATATCGGCAATCAAGTGAGCATCGGCATCGGCAACGTCGCCGCGCGAAACCTGGGTAATCTCGCCGTGGGTTTCCTTGACGATCTCGGTTCCGGCAACTCCGCCAACGTGGTCGATGGCGATATCGAATCCGCGCAGAAGGTGGTCAACTCCGCCATCACACAGGTCTCGCAACTACGAGGCCGGTTGGGTGCGTTCCAGAAAAATGTCATCGGCGCGACCATCCGGTCGCTCGGCGTGGCATTGGAAAACACTTCCGCTGCCGAGAGCAGCATCCGCGACACCGACTTCGCCAACGAGACGGCGGAACTCACCCGATCGCAGATTCTGGTCAACGCTTCGACCAACGTGCTGGCGATCGCCAACCAGCGGCCTCAGAACGTCCTCGCACTGCTCGGCTAATTCCTCGAAGGTAAAAATACGCGCATCACCAATCCAAAGGGTCGTCCGCGAAAGCGGACATCCGATCACTGATGCGTCGCGGCGGGTTATCCCCGCCGCTTTTTTATTGGTTTCTGCGGGTTTTTGACATCATACCCCCAAGGGTATACCCTGTACCCCATGGAAATACTACTGGCTGTTACCGCTCTGGTTGGTGTTCTTTCCGGTTTGTTGATGGGTTACTGGCAAACTCAACGAACCAAGGAGCAAATCAATGTTTCAAAGATTCAACACATTATCAATGTGCGTATGACATGGGTTAATGATCTCAGAGCAGCTACCGCCGAGTTTGCATCAACAGCGATGACATTGTTTGGAGAGCTTCACTCAGAACAAGTTAATGATTCTGAAAAGTGGTATAGATTTGGAGTTCAAGGAAACAAAGTCATTCTCTTACTGGCCGCACATGAAAAGAACCATCAAGAATTGGCGGAATTAATATCCACTGTAGCCACATCGATTCCGTATAAGGAAGCTGATTTGGGAGACATATGCGACAAAATTGTATTTGGTGTGGGTGAGATTCTTCGTGATGAGTGGAAGGTTCTAGAGAGAAAATAACTATGCGAGTCCCATCTCTCCGAAAACACAAGAGCGGAAACCTATTCTGTCGGTGGGGCGGTAAGGATCATTACTTCGGCCGTGACGAAAAGATTGCCCGTCAGAAATACATCAAGTCTCTTGCTGATTGGGAAGTCTGGAAGAACGAACGAGAAGAAGCAAAGTCAATCCCTGATGAACCTCCTCAACCTAAAGTTGAAGATGTTGCATCTGACTTCATCACATCGCGCCGAATTGAGTTCAAAGAGGAAACTGCTCGATACTACGAGAAGCATCTCGTCCGGTTCCTTGAGAAGTTCGTTGGGCTAGACATGGACTTGATCCGTCCAGCCGACATCAACGAGTTCAAACTGTGGTTGATGCAATACATCAATCCAGAAACACGCGAACCTCTTGCACCGAAGACAATCAACCATGATCTACTTGCTGTGAAAGCTCTATTCAATTGGGCGGCACAGCTTGAGATCATTCCACCAATCTCATTACGTGGTGTCCGTAAAGTTCCTCTCGGCCCTGCACCTGATATGTCTGAGCCTGTTGATAAGGTCATTGCTGCCTTATCGAATGCAGATGAACGTGCAAAGCCTTGGCTTTGTGTCAACTACCTAGCTCTTCTTAGACCTTCAGAAGTTGTCAAAGTTGTTCATGAAGAGGGTGAATGGGTTGAAGAGGGAGTCTTCGCACTGGATCAAGGAAAGATGGACGCGGTAGCTCCCATCAAACGACACTGCATCTTTTCACCGCTTGCTTTAGAATGGTTGGAGAGATGTCACAAGAAATGGACACGCGTGGGAACGTATCGAGATTCTGCTCGAAAGTCTTGTCCGATTAACCCAAAGGTCTTGCAGAAGTCTGCCGCCTCCCACTTGATCCGCAACCACGAAGCAAGTCCCGGCGACGTTGAGCTTCTCTTAGGGCATGTAAACGGGCGTCTAAGCGTGACGTACTATCAACCAGCTTGGCAGCGTTTGAGGAAGCTCGCTGCGAAGCTGGACTTGAATGGGGCATAACATCTCTTTCATGGCGTATCCCTGCACTTGTAGATCACTTCCGGAATCCACTTGACCTCCCAATGAGGTCTCTGTTCCACAAGACTCCGAATGAAAAGCCCATCGCCTCCTCTCGCTTCTCCCCAATCGGGAAACGGAGGTTGGTTTGGAATGACGGGATTCACTCCACCGACGTAACACGGCCAGATGATCTTCTGGTTCCAGATGATTCGATCGTGGAATTGATACTGAAACATCGGAAGCACATTGGGATCAATGTGTTCTCGAACTAAATCGAACGCGCCATCTACATACCTGTCATCATCATCCGCATGAAGTATGTAGTTGCCCGGAAGATTGTTCTGATGGAAGGAGCGCGCCACATTACCTACGCCGTGCTTCTTTCCGAGTGGCGTTGGGTTGACTCGTATGTGTGTCCAACAATGAAGATTGGCATTGGCAACCATTGATGCCACAGGACCGTGACGATCATCTGTGGTAATGACAACGTGGTCGTTTGGGTTGAGTTGTCGAAGGCTTTCAAGCATCCGAGGAAGAGTTGGACGGCCTACTGTTGCGATTAACACGCACAGAGATTTGTTTTCGCTCATTTTTCAAGAGATTCTTCGGATGGTATAATTCTCTAAACTATTTGAGGATTCTGATATGCCTCTATTCCTTCAACTGGCGGCTGGTCTTGGCGTTGGTGCTTTTTGTGCTGCAATTTTCTACTTGATTTCAAAACAACTTGGTAAAAACAAAGGTGAAGGAATTCAAACATCCAAGATTGGACCTAAGTTAACGGCCACGATATACATTCTGATCGTAGTAGTGGCCGGAGGGATCACTGTTGTGGCATTGGTCTTGTATGCACCTTCAGATAATCCGCCCTCTTCGTCAGTACATGCAGGATTTTTGAGTGAATTACAGGATACGCTAACAACCAAACTAGTTTCGGGAAATGAGTTTTTTGCGGAAGCAAGTCGGCGAACTTCCGATGAAGAACGAAAGGCTATTATTGATGCCGCTTTGAAAACATACAAAAGAGGAATGATAGAAGCCATAGACGCTGCAAAGAAAGGTCATTGGCTTCGTTACCATGTGGCTATTAAGGAGGTAATATTTACACTCAATTCTCCTAAGCTTAAACAAGCACTTCCGCCCGATCTCCGGGACCAAGCCTCATCTTTAGTAGGAACTAAACGTGAAAAAGAATAGCGGGTATGGGAATCGAACCCATCTTGACAAGGTAATGAGCCTCGCTGGTCTCCTTGACCAACCCGCAAATGCGTGGTGATTTTGGGAGAGGTTCACCACCGACCTCTTGCGGAGACGCCAATTTTTCCGTATCTGTTACCTACAGGGCGTTGCTCATTGAATCACACAAAACCACGCCAAGATCGCAAGGAGAGTCCAAACGACGTTGGCGAGGTATCGAGGATATTTGTGCATCAGGGAGTGAGGTCAACCGTTGGTTTGCCAATGTCTGACGCGCTTCCCTCTGCATTCGTGTCTGATGTGTTGGCTACATCACTGGTAATCGTGACTGTACCTCGGTTGTTGGGCGTATGAATCGACACACGCTTGTCAACGTAGGTGTTGATATGACAGCCTGCCAAGACACACACAACAAGCAGCAGCATTAGAAGTTTCAGCTTCATTTTGTTTTCTTTGCTTCTTTCCGTAATCGTTCAGTTACGTAAGTAGAAACCGTGGAGAGGTAGGCTCTTGAATCGTGGTCCATTCCTTTGATTCCAAGTGCCTTTGGGAACACTGACAGAAAACTTCGGAATGGACGATGCCATGAGGAAGCTTTCAAGCCAGCCGGTAGATACAACGTGTAGGCTGTTCGTCGAAACGATCCAAATATCCACGGGACTTCAGGCACGAAGTCAAGTTTGTTGACAACATGGACCGTCTTCCCTTCAAGAACCCTGTCGTAATCTTTGGACGTTCTTCGGCTGAAGACTCGCGGCGCCCCAAACGTAATCACTTGGGAAGTTCTCGCCCAATCGTGAAGGCGATAGGCAAGAACCTGTGCAACTGCACCGCCCATCGAATGACCAACCCATACGATGGGAAGGGAAGGCATCGACCATAGAAGATCAACTACCTTTTGTTCAATCTCTTGAGCCGCTTCCGCAAAGCCTTCGTGAATTCCTTGAGAAGTCTTACGGAACTTCCGGTTGATATCCTTCCAGTCGTTAGCAGCATCACTCCCACGGATAATCACGAAGATTTGCTTCTGAGCCTCGAATACTGCGGCATACATGTGTTTGGTTTTGATGAACGTTGCGTTGTTGAACTCAGCGTTCGAGTAAACCAAGTTTTGCCAGTAAGCCGCCGTCAGGAGATTCTTGGGAAGCATCACGCCACCCGAATGGTTGACGGATCGCGTCCCTGCATGGCTGCGTAACGACGCGCAACGGCTGCACGAAAAGCAGGATCACTTTGGTACTTCGGGTCTTTCATGTCCCGCCGCATCTCTTCCTCACTGGCGTAAGGTTGAACACCACTAACGCCAGTATCCACCGCCCCGTGAAGTCTCTGGCTATCTGTGCCGTTGACTCGTGTGTATTCATCGATCAGGTTGTTGATCGCCATCTCCCGAGCTTCGGGTTTGTGTGATTGAACCTGTCGATCAAATGCTTCAAGTTGTTCCGGAGACCAATTCTGAGATGCCCATCGAACCTTCATGTCGAACGCATCTTGTCCGCCCGCCTTGTCAATCAACATCTTTGTGTGTTGCTCGACAGTGTTGCGGGTCATGTCGATGTATGAATCGACTAGATTCTTGGGATAACCAAGAGCTTGAAGCTGGTCGTACTCTTCGTCTGAGAGTTTGCCGTTCTCTTCAAATGACTTGTAGAACGGATCAAGTTGCTGCTCGTAGTTCGGTCGATCATCAGACTCAGTAGAAGGAGGTTGAGTCTGTTGAACTGCCGGAGCTTGTGTCTGTTGAGTCGATGGGGCTTGTTGGGTCTGATTCGCATCACTATTAGTTGACGAGCCGAGCCGTTGCTCAAGCTCCTTGTAGGATTGCGATAGCAGGTTGACATTCACAGACCCGTCTTCATTTCGGAACTTCTCAGGAACATCAACCTGATCAGAACCGGGCGAAGACATTCCCTCATTGGTAGAGGGAGGAGTTTGGGTTTCAGACATAAAGGATTAATACCGAGAACGGACAGTGCCGTTTGGTAGCTCCTCATTGAGTTTTGGTTTGTCGGGAAGCTTGGGAACGTTCAGTTGTTTCTTGGTGAGTTCGTCAGGGTCAAGAGTTCCCCGAGTGCGAACGGTTCCAGATCGCATTCGATCAACTGTTTCTATCTGTGCTTCCGTTTCTTGATCCTCTTTCGGTTGCTCATTTCCTTTTGAATCTGAAGAGCTTCCTTCCGAATCCTCGGGAGCATCGCTCGGCGTTGCTTGCGGTTCAGAAGGGGCTGCGCTTCCTCCGTCTCCTTCGCTTTCATCCAAAGCGCCCGGAGCATCCTCTTGAGCATCCGATGGTTCCTTCTTTTGAGATGAACGTTTCTTGGTTGAACGTTTCTTGGTAGCTTTCTTAGCCATTCTGTTGTTGTTCCCCGCCGCCACCTAAGAGGGCAGCAGCACTGTCAGGACTAACCGCACGACCAAGTGACTTCACTATGTCGGGCGCGACCTGTTGTGTGAGTGCTTGTTGTTGTAAGGACTGTCGTTCCGCTTGAACTTCATCCTTGGATCGAGTTAGACCTTGTTCATCAATGCCTGTCGAAACAGCCAAACGACGAAGAAGTTCATCAACGTTGTGGTGAATAACCATTGCTTCAGGGCCGATGGCTTCAACACCTGCTTTCCAATAAGACAAGAGACGACGGAAGTCATGACCTCGGCCAAGCGCTTCTAGTCCGGTGACGATAGACACACGGACCAAATCCTTCGGCATCTCTGGCATGATCCCGCTGGAAGTCATGCGATTGGTCAGCATGTCCACAAGCGGACGTTGGAACTCGTCAGCAAGAACTGTGTAAGTTCCGCCAAGAGTCTCTTCCAGTTCCGTTGCAACAAGTCGGACCTCTTCCGCAGTGACACGTTCGGCATCACGTTGAACACCAGCGACCATCAGAAAGGCGTCGTTGAGACGGGCTTCAATCTGGCCCATCGTTTCCAACGCAACCCGCATGTCCGCTGCTTTGTCGAGATGCAAAGCTTGAACATCTTCTGCATTACCCTGTCGGATTGCTCCGCTTGGAGCCTCTGCAAGAACACGGACGTTGGTCGTACCGTTCGGTCGGACAAGGAAGATGACCTTTGCTGCGGCCGAAGCTGCGGTGATGATGGCTTTGGAAAGAGCTTCAAAACTCAGCAGATCGCCGAGGTAGTCCTCAACAAATCCGCGACCATACGACTCGCCATCAATGGCTTTCCACCGAAGGGGAAGCCACTCACTCTTGTCAAGAGGCATGGTTCGTTGGTTAAACCGAACCCCTTCAATCTCCTGCCACTCAAAGACGGTCTTCTGTCTGCGGTCGTAGATGATCGCAGTGAACATGTCTAAGCGAGGATCAACACTTCCTGTGTGTGGATCAACCTCAGACGATTTCATGTCTGACGGTTGTTTCGCAAGCCTGTCTTTCACATCTTGCGGAATGCTTGCTTCGCTTACCTGTTCCTTGACGATGATCTCAAGGACTTCGCCTTGTGGATTCCTCAAGACCACATACTGGTCAAGATGAAACGTCCGGACGGGACTGTTCTTTTTCTTGGGGACGTTCACAAGGACGTTCCCCGGAATGATGAGATGCTGGAAGATGTCAGCAGCTTTGGCACGAATGCCCGCTGCATCGACCTCTTCCATGATCGCCTTTTCAACGTTGGCTAAAGCAGCTTGTGCTTTTGACTTCGCCTCTTCGTCACCATTTGAAAGTTGCTCAATGATCTGAGCGGGAATGAGGTATTTGAAAAATGGTGTGTTTGGAGGAAGCAACGCCATCAGCATCTTGCTTGCCAGCGAGTTCACGCCACGGCTCCCTACGCTTTGGTAAGGAGTTGGAAGCTTGGAACTCGAAGAGAAACCGGAGCGCGGCATGACCGCAGGGATCGTGACACACGCACCATCTCTCGCACGATTCAGGTAGTGATCTCGAATCGGGGAGAGTTGGTCGTATCTCTGTTTAGCCTCAATGGTTGGAAAGCTGAGTTCCTTTTCAGCCATCCACTAAGCTCCCGGTAGATTGGTTCCCGCTGAACCACTTCCGCTGCCCGGAAGATTGACGCCAATGCGAAGCTGTTGAGTACCGATTCGTTTTCGGTTTCGTGAGTTTTCTTCGTTGCGTCGTCTGCTGCCAATCGTTGGGGGATCGACAGGATCAGCAGGGGGAATTGGTTTGGGAGGTGGGGGTGCTTTCGGAGAAGACACCTTCGGAGCACACATTAATTCTCGTCTCGATCTTCCTGTTGTTGTAACTGAAGGATTTCCGCGAGATTTTCAACAACCTCTCGTTTGCCCTCTTCAAACATGATCTGTCCTAAACTCATTGTTGGGGTGTAGGACTTCAGTGGATACTGCCGCAGCAGCCATTCGATCACTGAAGGATCAATAGGAGGGCAAGGGTCTTTCTCTCGCTTACGTTCATGAGCATCCAGTTCTTGTTCACTTAGT
>JANQKH010000714.1 GCA_028281215.1 Phycisphaeraceae bacterium
TCATGTTCTCCGGCTGATCGGGATGATGCAGCGCCACGTCGATGCAGAACCCGTCGTTGCCCCAGTGCACATCGTTGGAGATGCGGCATTCGTCGGCCAAGTGACTACCGAGCGCCTGAGCAAATGCGGAAGGCGACTCGGTCTGCCGTACGTTGAGGATGACCGCTTTGTCCTGTTCGCTCTGTTCGAGAATGCGATGATTCTCTTCATACGCTTCAGCGAGTTCCTCGGCGAATTGCAGATAACGGAACAACAACCAGCCGCCGCTCGGCTGCTGACCTGCGGGAATCGGCGGCAGGCTGACGTACGCTTCACGCGGGATCGATGTCACTAAATGCACTTCTTCCCGAGCGCGGGTGACCAGTACGTTCAAACGTCGACCGCCACCGACGCGACCAAGCGGACCAAACCGGCGATAGAATTTGCCGTTGGGCGCGGGGCCATAGGTCGTGCTGATGATGATGTGATCTCGTTCGTCGCCCTGCACATTTTCCAGATTCTTGACGAAGAAGCCTTCAAAGGAACCATCACCCACGCGCTGCCGGGCCTTGGCCAGTCGCTTGGCGAAGTCGGCGTCCTCTTCGCTGCGTTCGTCGAGCAGTTCGTTGATCAGATCTCGTTGAGTGATGTTGAAACACGCGACGCCGATCGACGGCGGCTCGGCGCGGCGAAGCAGTTCATCGATCACTTCGATCACCTGCTTCGCCTCCGCCATGTTGCAACGGTCTTCATACAAACCGTCTGCGCGATGCATTGTCAACGGCGGAAACTTGGCAACGTTCGCGGGGTGACCGGGAATCGCCTGCAATCGGCTGCCGTAAAACTGTTCGTTGCTGAACTCGATCAGGTCGGCGTTGCGCGATCGGTAGTGCACGTCGAGGTACGCCTCCTGAATCTCCAGATTCAGCGCGGCGGCGAGCAGGTCTTCGATCTCCCCCTGCTGAAGCTCAAACAGATCCTGATCGGTTTCGATCTCGCCATCATCGTCGCTGACGGTGACCGCCGATTCAAAGAACCGCGTGGGCGGCAACTGTTTCGGATCACCCGCGATCACCACACGTTTGGCGCGGGTCAGCACGGGCAGCGCCTCCTCCAGTCGACATTGCGAGGCTTCGTCAAAGATGACCACATCGAATAAAGGCTCGCGCTCAAACACCTGAGCGACGGTTTCCGGACTCGCCATCCAGACCGGGCACAGATCAAACAGCGGATCGCCGCCTTCAATTTGCTTGCCGGTGGTGATGACCTGCCGCAATCGCATGGCGCGTCGGCCGCGCATGGTGAGTCGGCGTCGGGTTTCCGCACCGAGGCTGTTGAGACGTGAACCGGTGCCGACGAGCAGGCGTTCCTTCTGTTTAGCGCGCCAGCGATGCACGATCATCTTGCAGACCTGCTCGCGTTTGTCCGATTCCAGGGCGCGATAGCGCTGCATGCTGTGATCGAGTCGCTCTGCATCAATTTTTGTCAGTTTGACGTTCGCCACGAGTCGATTGCGAACCACGTTGAACAGTACAGCCTTACGGATGGCTTGCGTCGCTTCTTCGACCGACAACGATTCGTCGACCAGTGTCCGCGCCGCAGCCACCAGTCCGGTCGGCAGGGCTTGAATGGAGTCGCGCACGCGGAGCACGTCTTCGAGCGTGTCGAACTGTTTCTCCAACGCCTCCATGCTTTCGCTGGCGCGTTTGCCTTCGCGCAGTTGCAACAGGGCGCCGTCGAGCCAATCGGTGTTGAACATCTCCGCAGCGCGCATGGTGCTATCAAACTGGTAGATCGCCCGGGCGCGGTCCGGTGAGCGCCGCAGCCCATCCAACAGCGCAACCGGATCGACTTCGTTGCAAAGTATGTCGCGCATCGGTTTGAACAATTCGTCGTGGCCGCGCGCCGTTTCGAGCAATTCCAGAACCGCGTGATGTTGCGACAATGATTGCTCAAGCGTGTCGTCGTCGGCAATGGTGCCGGTGGGCTCGAGGTCCAACAGTTTTTCGTGCAGGTCGGTGAGAATGAATCGGGCGCGCCATCCGCTGAGGAACTGATGCAACCGTCGGCCCTCTTCGGGCGAAGCGGGCAATCCGTACTCGCGCAGCACTTTCTTGCCGCGCGACTTCGCGCCGAACAACAGGAAGCCGTACCACCGCGAGCAGGCGTCGAGGTATTCGCCCAACTCACCAATCTGCCGGACCAGCAGCGCCACCGCCGGCGGCGACTGTCGCGTCATCAGCGCCAGTTCCGAATCCAACGGCCCTTGGCGGAATTGTTTGATATGCGGCTGCACGTCCCGCATCGCATTGGCGTGCCTTCGCGCCGCATCGTCCGACCAGCCGCCGCAGCGATGACGGATGGTCGGATCCGCGTGTTGCATCACCCATCCGAGTCGGTCGGCCAATGACAGCCGCCGATCGCACTGAGCGTCCAGCGATTCGTCTGCGTTGAACGGCGGAATGGTTTCCTTGGCGGTCGCATCGACACCGCGCGCGTCTTCCACACACGAGCCGATCGTTTGCCTCATGGCGTCAACTGGTCGAGCGACGTACTGCGCGTGGGACAGGCCGGCGCAATGCGTCCAACGATTGGTCGCGTATTCAATGCGTTCAGCGCGGCCAAAAATGACCTCCATGTTCTGCGCCTGCTCGTGCAACGTGTCCAGCGTCACATCCTCCCCGACCTCCGGCGACACCCAGGTGCGAATCGCCAGCCATCGACCGATCAGGTCGTGCAAACTTTCGCAGCTGTCATCAGGCTCCATCAGCGCTTCGTGGTATTCGGTCAGTTCGCCGTGAATCGCCTGTAACTCTTCATCGATGCGATCGAGTTTGGGCAGCGGGTTGCGCGGCAAAGTGGCGTCGGCGAGCGACTCGATCTGATCACGTATCGATCGATACAGATGGCGCTGGTCACGCTGCGGGTCATGGATCAGGGCGCACAGGTCGCCGAGGCCCATGTGGTCGAGGCGGTTCTTGACCACATCGAGCGCGGTGCGTTTGTCGCAGACGAACAGCACGCGTTGCCCGTGGGCAAGGTGATCACCAATGATATTGGTGATGGTTTGGCTTTTACCGGTGCCGGGCGGGCCATGGATAACAAGTCCACCGGTGTCACGGGCGTATTTCACCGCCCGGGATTGGCAGGGATCGGCACGGGCGACGAATCGTTCATCGGTGAAACCACGCGGCTGGCGTTCCACAGGTTGGGATGGCGTTGAGGCAGGCGTTGAAATTAGCGGTGGAGGTGCAGCGGAAAGTTCGTGTCGCGCAGGTGGGTTGGCGGTGTCGGAAGCAACCACTTCGCCGCTATCATCGCCTGTGATTTGCGACTGGGCATGCGATTGGGCGTTACTTTCCGCCGCCTGAACTGCCTGTTGCTGGACGTTGGCCTGCGCCTGATCGAGGCTCACGCCAGCTTCGACGAACGGTTGAATCGGCCCGCGGACCTCGTCGGCATCGAGCATCGCCTGCGTGTCGCGCAACAGCCCCTGATTGGAAAGCGGGAACACACCCATCACGGCCGTGGGAAGAATCGACGCCTCGCTGCCGAGGTCTTCCGCTTTCGGCGCTGCTTGCAAATCGAGCTTATCCGGATCGGTCAACGCGCCGCTGTCCACGTTTTCCATCTCCAGCGCAATCGACACGCGACCGATCAGTTCCTTGATCTCTCGCCACGGTTCCTCGCCATCCTCATCGGCGAACAGTTCGGCGGCGATCGGCTGACCGGTTTGCCGTTCGAGCCACGCCATCAGCGTTTCATTGGGAACAACCAGGTCACTGCCTTCGCCATGACATTCGATTTCGACTCCGGGACGATGACCGACCTTGACCAAAAGGGACGCGGGCACGAACGCGATCGGCGCGAGAATGCGTCGCGATCCGCCGGACGTACCCGGCGGCATGCTGAGAATCGGATAACCGATGTAAAGCGCATGCACACCGGTGTCTTGTTGGTAGATTCGGGCGTCATCGCTGAGCACACGCAACTTGCTGAGCAAGGCATGCTGTTGCCGCCAGGCTTTGAGCTGCGCGTCAACCTCGGCATCAGCTTCGTGTTCTTCGTCCGCGACCGGCTTGTGCATGAACGGCGACTTGAAACCCGCCGGCGCGGTCAATGTCCCCTTCAATGACGTCTTGCGCTGGTCGCTGAGCAATTCCGTCATCGCCGCCTCCGGCGTGATGTCATGCAAACGTGACAGATGCGATAGATCGATGCGCTGCCGACTGTTGTGAGGCCGACAGTTTAACGCCGGGCTGTTCACCATCGACGCAAACAGCCGGTCGAGCATGAGACGAAGAATTCGGTTTTCAGGCAAAGTAGATCCCCTTCTGTTTGGCGGGTTGAATCTAGCCGAATACCCTGGATTGAGCAACGCCCGGAGAAAACAAAAAAGCCGGCTTCGATTGAAGCCGGCTTGAGGTAGTCGGGGCTGAATGTTAACCAACCTTGTGATTCGCGTGCTCAAGGAACCGTTCCACATTGACACGAAGGACGGACACATGATCTTCAGCGTCAAGAATTGACTCGCGGGGCTCAGCCTGATGCCCATGCGACGCTTCGACAATGGGGCTCCAAAGCAACGAGACCACGCGCGCCAATGTACGGACGGCTCGTTCGAATTCGGGATTGGCGTCGAAGTCAAAGTCATCGCTCATGCGAACCCAGAGAATGCCTTGTCCATGATCATCACAGGGCGACGCCACGATCACACCAATCAATGACTTGATATTCATGGCAACGGTCCCTGGACTTGCAACACGGACCAGATCCTTTTCCCGAATGATCATGGGCGACGGTTCCCAGCCGTAGATCATCCGCACCGAGTTTCCATAAGTGCGCGGATCGAGCGGAGAACGGTCCT
>JANQKH010000720.1 GCA_028281215.1 Phycisphaeraceae bacterium
GGTCACAATGATCGCATACATGCGACCACCGACGCCCGGCGGCAGATCGATCATGCCGGTGATGTCGGTGGGGTAGCCCGCTTCGCGTTTCAAGGCCCAGGGGTTTTTTGACGTGGCGATCAGTGTGTCGTCGCGGCTCAATCGGTCGTCATACGAAAGGTAAAGCGCGTCCTGCCAGGAATCTGCAGGCGTATCCAATTTGCCGGTGTTGATCACCGTGAAATCGACAGTCATGTCACTGCCGACTTCAACGCGCTGCGGCACGCTCGCATCAGGAATGCTCAAATCCGGCGCGGGCTTCGGTTCACCCAATACTTCAATTGAAACAGCGACGATGTTGTTCGACTCGTGTTTCCCTTCGTCAATCGCGTCATCGATATCCGCGACGAACAGAAAGTAGTGCAAGCCTTCATCCAGAGACTGAACCGGCATCTGAAATTCGTAACGCAGTGGATCGCCGTTGGCTGTGAACACACTATTCGGTAACGTTCGCGGGCCGGTGGAGAATACGAACGGTCTGTCATCGTCCGAAAGCTTGTCGTCGTCGGAAAGGAATACCGCGTCGGTCCATTGAAGCGTCACCTGCGCATCCGCGTCGCCGCGATTGACCACGTGAAACCGAACCCGCGCCGTTTGGCCCAGGCGAATCTGTCGCGGCGCGATCACCGATTCGATTCGTAGGTCAGGCTTCGGCGTGCGGTCCGGGCCGCTGCCGAACACATGGTCCAGCATGCTCGGCACGACGAGCGCATGTGCCGTGAGGGCAAGTACGCAGCCGAAGGTGAGTGGCAGAATGGTTTCACGGTCAAACATGAGTTCGCAATGGTTCACATGTGTTTGATTAGCGGTTAGGTCCGATCAGCCGGTCATCACCCGGCCGACCGACAAACGACACATTCTTGATTCCTGCTTTCATCACATATTCAAGCACGTTGACCAGCAGCGGACCACGGTCGAATTCCGCTTCGGCGTCCAGGTGAATGAACAATGTGGGATTCGCCGGGTGATTCGCAATCGTCCGCAACTGGCTGTCCAGTTCAGTCGGTTCGACCGGCGTGTCGCCGAGGAAGAACCTGCCATCCTTATCGACGCGCAGGACGTGTGGACGTTCAATCCCTTGTCGATTTCCCGTCGCGGCGTCGGCAAAACGGACCGGCAGATCTCGCACGGGCGTCGAAATTAGCAAGTTGTAGATGAAAAACGTCAGCAAGAGAAAAATGACGTCGATCATCGGCATCATCTCAAGGCGGGCGGCGTTGTCGGTCCGTCGAATCGCTCGCATGGGGCTATTGTAGGCTGGAATTCAAAAACAGGAGATCAGGAAAAGGTCAAGTCAAGCCGAACCTGAGGCGTCCGTGACGAAGGCTCGGATCGCTTGCTTCATGACTTTACCCTCGCAGGGATTCCCACGCTGCTTCAATTGCTTCATCCGGCGTGTCATTCACAATCGACACCGCGCCCATCCGATCAGGCAGGATCAGCCGCACGCGGCCGTCTGCGACCTTTTTGTCCATACGCATCGATTGCATGAGCTGCTCCGTGGCCACGAGTGAATCCGCTTTCGTCGGCAGGCCGATGCGGTCGAGCAGTTGCACGGTTTGGTCGAGAAGCGAAGCTTCGACGCGCTGGGTGTCAACGGCCAGTTTCATCGCGGCCACCATGCCGAGCGACACCGCTTCGCCGTGGTGGTAGACGCCGTAGCCGCTGGTGGCTTCGATGGCGTGGGCAAACGTGTGGCCGAAGTTCAGGTGCGCCCGCTCGCCGGCTTCGCGCTCGTCTGCCATCACCACGTTTGCTTTGATCTGTACGTTGCGGCGAACCAGTTCGACCAAGGCGTCAGGCTCCAGCGCGTTGATGCGATCCAGGTTCGCATCGATCCATTCGAAGAGTTCACCGTCCCGAATGATGCCGTGCTTGAGGCACTCGGCGAGTCCGCATCGCAGTTCGCGCGGCGGTAACGTTTTCAGCGTGTCCGTGTCAATCACCACCAGGTGCGGCTGCCAAAACGCGCCGATCAGGTTTTTCCCCTGCGGCACGTTGACGCCGACTTTGCCGCCGACGGACGCGTCGACCATCGCCAGCAGCGTGGTTGGACATTGAATAAACGGCACGCCGCGCAGATAACTGGCTGCGACGAAGCCCACCGTATCGCCGACCACACCGCCACCCAACACGATGACCGGGCTGCGCCTTTCGAGCCGGTTGTCCAGCAGCACATCGTACAACCCGCGCATCTGATCAAGCGTTTTGTGATCTTCGCCCGGCGGCACTGCATGTTGCGTCAGTTGGTAACCGGCCTCGATTAGCGACTGACACGCCGCCTCGCCGTGCGGTTGCATCACGTTGGCGTCACCCAGCAGGGCGGCCTGTGCGTGCGGGGCAACATCCCTCACCCATCCACCAAGCGATCGCAGCGCACCGGGTTCGATGCGAACCTCGTATTGATGATGCGGCAGTTTGACTTCAACGACGGCCATGGATATCTCGCTTGGGCGAACAGTATAGGCAGTGCGGCGGGCCGTTGTTCCTTTCGATGTTGCGCGGCCGACTGGGACGCAGTTGGGAATGA
>JANQKH010000775.1 GCA_028281215.1 Phycisphaeraceae bacterium
TTCAACTCCCGACTGAGCAACACGCGGGTGTCTGTGCCGGGGATCATCACCGACGGTAACGCGGCCCGTACCTCGCCAACCATGCGAACCGTAGGCCGCACCTTGGTAGACAATTGCCGCTCGCTCTTCTTGTCGAGTTGAATCTCACCTCTGGCATTGCGTTGAAACGTCCAGCAATCCCGAAGGTGAGAACGAATCATCGCGTCGATGCCTTCGCCGGTGACTTCCTGATAGCAGTTCCCGGTGAACCGATACCAGTTGTCCCGCCATCGCACGATGTCACCGCAGCCACCGTGAGCCAGAAAGTGTTCGGCCATTTCATTGGGGTCAGTGCGTTCGATGAAGTTATCCGCAGGTGACGAGTTTTGATCTTCGGCGTACTGGTTTATTTGGTAGGTCATCCGTGACACCGCAACTTCCGGCGGTCCTCTTGAATTGATTCAGTTCATCAACAAGCCACTGTTGATGCTGGTGGAGTTGAGATCGATAGGTCTGTTCGTCTTCGAGCATCGCCTTGAGCAAGGCGTCAACACGGTCGTCCGCGTCCTTCTCGAACAGGTCGAGTAGATAAGCAAGCATGACGACGGCGGCAGGTTTGGGTTGATCGTCCGGCCATTTGGCGAGAAACGTCTTGATGCGGCGGATGGTCATCGCCTCGCCCCCCGCTTGGCGTCATCCCTCACCACGGCAATCTCGCGCGGCGCATGAACCCGAATCTTGACTTTGCCATCACCAGTGACGTGGGCAATATCAATCCGAATCTCGTCGCCAATCACGAAGCTCTGTCCCGCGTGGCGGGAAATCGTCAAGTGGCCGATTCCATGCGAACCATCACCCGGCTAAGAATGATGCTTTGGTGTTTTTATAACCCTAGTCTGTTCAATGTGTTGCGCTGAATTTCCCGACAGAGATTGGGGCTGTGAACGGCGCCGCGTGGGCTGGGTGGAGGCGATGCTCATTGGTTACCTCCGCGGCCAAACCGATGATCCATCCACTGTTCAAGGCTACGGAAAAGAATCTCGTTGTAGTCCCATGGTTGGCGTTCGACATGTTTAACATCGTCCATCGTGAACCAGAATGCAGGGGGCATCATTTGTCTGATGGCGTCGGCTCTCACTGGTCGTTTGGTGCCTGTCGCCACCCAATCGTCGCTTCCAAGCAAGGGCTCAACAGTGGTGACGTAATAAAAACCATCCTGCGATGCTGGAATGATCCAGCACCACGAACCCGAAGGGGTCAGAATGTCGGTCATCATGCCCGCTGGTGGAATGATTTCATCGCGCTGTGGCCCTTTGGGCTCGGCCAGCATCTTCGCCGCTTCACGAATCGACAAATGCGACACGCGTGTCGTTTTTGATTCGAGTTGGTTCCAGCCTGACGCGATCTTCATGTATCGTTGTGCGCTGCGAAGCGTGCCATTGAAGTTGCCGTCAAGCCATTGGCTCCAATTGCCGTGTCCGACTTGAGCCTTTGCCTCGGCCAGTAGCTCGCCACACTGGCGGGCATACTGAATAGCCGTCTTGGCCGCGCTCTCGGCCTTTCCGTGGAAGTCGTTGATCTGACCGGCGATGTCATGCAATTGAAGGGTGCTCATTTCGCCACCCCCTTGTTCCGCACAAGTTCGGCCAACAACGGCTCGCCATCGCAATGAAGGCAAACATCTTTGCCCCGGTGATGCACACATGGCTTGCCGCAATCAGGGCACGTTGCAATCCGCCATGATCTGATTGGCGGTTGTCGCTTTCGGTTGGTTCGTCGGGTATGATTCATTTGAAGTCCTTTCGTTCCACCGATCCCGCAACAATCCGTCGCCAAACAGAATTCGCGGTATCGGTGTGCGCTTCGTGCGCATGGTTCATTTGAAAAACTCAGTGACACTGTCCTGTTTGGCTCGCCGTCGTCTCAACGGGGTTGGTGCTGTTTTGGTGGTAGTCCTCGCCATCTCGAATCGCTCAACCGCATCAGCAAGAACGCGGTAACGTGGCTTACCTGTGCCGGGATTCAGAGAAACATCAATGGCATCCAACTGACCCGATGCAATGAACGCACGAACCTTTCCGGCAGGCAGGTTCCATCGACTGGCCAACGCGTTGACGGTGAACGCTTCGGTCATCGGTTGGACACCTTGTTGACATTGGATCGCTGGCGCTTGAAGTCCTCAATGGAATCGGGATCGATCTTCCATCGCGGCGTCTTGCCCAGTGATGTGTTGTGCGCTACGAGCAACCCGGCGTCGATCAGTTCGCGAACATGGTCGCCACTCGTGCCAAGTATCTCGGCGGCTTGGTTGGGTGTGAGCGGGCGGCGGATCATCATCGAAAAACTCCTGTGAGTTTGGCGGTTAATTCCGCCTTCACAGGAGTAATACGGTCGAAACCCAACTAAGAAAACATACACCAAACAAGCATAAAGGTTGAACCCTGAAATTCAGGGTCATTTCGGGGTAGAACCTTCAAGGATTTTCTTTGCTTTTTTGCCCGCCTTGCTTTGTTTGGTTGATCCCACCCGTAATATCATCACGACTTCCTGTCGGTCGTACACATCACCTGGTGCAGAGCGGGCAGATACGTTTGCTTCACCGGCCCACTTGTAGATAGTCGAGTCACCACAACCCAACCAACCCGCCAACTCTGATTGAGTCATTGCGCGAAGTGTGTGTTCGCTTGGTTCGATGGGCTTACCCGGCGTCAACGTTGCGGCCCGCATCAAATGGGCCGACATTCGGCACAGTAACTCATCATCGCGGCGCGCCGATTGTTGCGTGCCGTCGCCAAAACTCTTACCCATCACTGCCCCGAATAACACCAAATCACCTTGGTAGAAATAGTCAGCAGACATGTGGCGATGGTAGTTGGCGTACTCACTGTATACGTTTTCAAGCGACCCGAGACTATTATCGAAAGGCGCGGATTCTGGAAGGTGAGTGTTCACCATATCCACGATTGATTGGTTCTCAATTACGCCACGACGAACAGCCCCAACAATTATCGCGCCAATATGCCCATGAAGTTCGCGCACTCGCAAGTCAACATACTCAGACAGCCCAACGGTCGCCAAGTGCGAAAACTCATTGGCAATGTGTTCAAATGCAACGGCAGCGAGTTCACATTGCAAGTTATGATCTTCGTGTTCGGCCACGCTTCACCCCCTTGCCGAACAACCATTGGCGAACATGATTGACCACTTTACGGAGTCGTGCCGTGTCAATCTTGCCAATGTAGTTCACTGCCGCCGATCCTTTGCCCGGTCGATGCCCCATGATAAGGTCGGTTGCCTCGGTGTCACCGGCCCCGCCGGCCACGGTACGAAAGACAAGGCGAAGATTGGCCAACCCTCGCCCTTCAACATACACCTTCGCCGCTTCACACAGTTTGCGAAACTCATGGCAGAGGTAGTCTTTCGTCCAACGCTTGCCGCTTGGCGCGATGAACACAGCATCGGCGTCCAACGGGTCGAGCGAATCAGGGCGTATGCTTTCGATTGACTTGATAGCGTTGACCGTTTCCGGCCAAAGTGGGCATTGGCGAGCCATGCCGGTTTTCACCCTCACAGGAATGTCAATCACATTGTTCTTAATGTCGGAACGATTGAGCCTTGAAACATCCACGTTGATGTAACCGGCATTGACACCAAGCAACACAATCGCCCGCATCTGTCCTGATGCCTTGCTCAACAGTTTCTTGATTTCAGCCTGGGTGAAGTCGTGCCGCCCGTTTGCCGCCTTGGCCACCGCAACATGCTTGGCCGATGGCCGCTTGAATTGCTGGCCGTATCGCACGGGCCTGTCTATCAACAACTCGTCGTAGGCGAACTTAAACACCGACTTGATTTGGTTGATCTGGTTCCGCATCGTTGATGGCTTGTACCCTTTGTTGGCCATCCACGTTTTGAGTCGCCCAAAGTCATCTGGCGACAGGTCATCGACACGCCGTTGCTTTCCGAATACCTCAATTATCTTTTCACAAACGTAGTAGTATTGCTTGAATTGCCCCTCGCTCAGTTCGCCAGCGTTGACGGCGTTTTGTTTCACGGTCAGAAACCGATTGCAAAGCTCCTTGATGGTGCAAGCGTTGTCATCGACAAGCGGACGCGAACGGCCCGTTCGGTCGTAGTCCCGATACTGCTCATACGCCTTGAGCCCTGCCTCCCACCCTTCTGACACCTTGCCGTAGTAAAACAGTTTCTTGTTGATCTTCTTTGCCCACCGTCCCGACTGGTGAGGAAACAACGGGTAATCCTCATAGGGCAAGTGCGGCTTGAACCGCTCCATGCGGGTCTGCTTCTTTGCCGGCGTCTTTGGGGTGTCACTGTTGCCAGCGGGTGATTGCTGCGATATGCTTCGTGCAGCCATGTGGAAACCTCCAATTCAGGTTTCGGCGTGGTTAAGACGCTCATGCGGGCCAACGCATGGGCGTCTGACGTTGATAACAGAATAGGGAAGCGGCCTCCTGGTGTCAATAAAGGTGTCAAACCCAATCGGCGAAAACACGGATTAAAGGCTAAAACCCTTGAAAAATAAGCATGCGGGCGTGGCGGAATTGGCAGACGCGCTAGATTCAGGTTCTAGTGGGAGTAATATCCCGTGGAGGTTCGAATCCTCTCGCCCGCATTCTCATTTCTTCCTGCCACGCACTCACTTCCCGCAACATAAACCTCAATACGGTAAAAATGTGTAGTCATCGGTCTCGTTAGTCGGCTCCATTTCGATCAGGTCCACATGGGTGTCGACATAGAGGATGTTGGTCAACACGCGCGTCGGATGATGCCAGCGTTGAAGACGTTCGCTGTGCCCGCCGCCGGGACTGAGCCAGTTGTGGGTCATGTGGTCGCCGGCCATAACGGTAAACGACGGTCGGCTGACGCGCGTGTATTTGATGCCGCGTAAGGTGGGAATGACCGGCGTGGGGGAATAGGAGTTGTACGCGTACGACGAGCCGACCCGGTAATAGGTACTTGGCGTGTTGATGTCACCACGGCCGACGTCGGAAGGGCAATGAAACAGCGGCACGTCGGCGTTGGGCTCGGCACTGGCGCCGAAGCCGACATATTCGTTCAAGGCGCGGTCGTCCGCGCCGAAGCCCGCGGCATCGTTGTAACCGGCCAGGGTGCCGGACCGGCCGCCGAACACCATCGCACTGGTGGTGTTGATCGGGTAGGGAAAGAACTCGTGGTGTTCATCGCTATAAGTCAGAAAGGCGTTGCCGATCTGGTCGAGTTGCGAAGCACACTTGGTCGTCCTCGCCTTGGCGCGGGCTGAACGGAGCGAAGGCATCAGGATGGAGATCAATAGCGACACAACCGCCATGACGACCAGCATCTCGATCAGGGAAAATGCATGCCGATCGGCGCGGCCACCACCCTTGTGTCGGCATGACTTCAACGGATTGGTCAGCGTTCCAAACATCGCAGTTCC
>JANQKH010000777.1 GCA_028281215.1 Phycisphaeraceae bacterium
AGGGCGTGTCGAAGCCCTTAAATCCACCCGATAAATATAATCGGCATCCTGAACGCCGAATAGATCAGAAAGCCGGTGCCGCCTTATCGGCGCTGGTGCGGAGCGGATACGGACCCAGGCGAACATGAGCGAGGCAACACCATCCAGTCAGCCGGGATCGGCGAATCCCAAGGCGTCGTACTTCCCGCAGTTGGACGGTTTACGCGGATTGGCGGTACTGGCCGTGCTCTACCATCACTATGTGCCGCAAGCGTACCACGCCGGGGTGCGGTGGGGCGATCTTGGGGTCAATGCGTTCTTCGTGCTCAGCGGATTCCTGATCACTGGGATCTTGCTGCGTTGCCGGGATCATGTCGATTCCGGGCTTCAATCCACTCTGATCACGGCGCGGCAGTTTTATATGCGCCGACTGATCCGCATCTTCCCACTGTTTTACCTCGTGTTGGCGGCGATGTTCGTGCTTGATGCCAGCGGCGTGCGCGACAATGTCGGTTGGCATGCGGCGTATCTGTCGAATGTCTTCTTCGCGATCGAAGGGAAGTTTGAAGGGCAGGCGGTGCCGTTCTGGTCGCTGGCGGTCGAAGAACAGTTTTACCTGGTGTGGCCCTGGCTGATTCTGCTGTGTCCGAGGCGCGTGATCCTTCCGGGCATCATCGCGACGATTCTTCTTGGTCCGTTGGTTCGTGGGTTTCAGGTTTCACAGGGGGCAAGTTGGGTGGCCGTGCGTGTGCTCACGCCGGGGTGCGGTGATCTGTTGGGCGCTGGCGCGTTGTTGGCGTACCTCTGGTACCGTGGGCTGAGCGATCATCCACGATTTCGACGGGCGTGTTGGATCTGTCTCATCGCGGGCCTGCTTGGTTTCGTTCTGATCAAGCTTGTGTTGGAACCGCTTGATCCGGCGTTCGACATGGTTGTTAAAGGCGTTTGTGTGTCGGCGTTTTGCTTTGCGGTGGTGCACTTCGTGGCGCTCGGCGTGCCCGGTTGGGTGGGAAAAACACTGGGCTCGGCGGTACTGACGTACATTGGTCGCATCAGCTACGGCATCTATGTGTTGCACACCATTGCGCCGTTGTTGGTCAACAGATACCTCAGCCATCACATTTGGAAAGTGTTGGAGGCGATGGGCATTGAATCCGAAACATCATTGAGCGTGGCGACGCGATCGCTCCAGTTTATCGTCGCCATTCTGCTGGCGACCTTGACTTGGTACGCCTTCGAGAAGCCGATCAACTCATTGAAGAAACATTTCCCCTATAAGGTGCGCAAGAACGCGTCAGAATCGTCGACGAAAGTTGCGGGCTCAACGGCTTAGGGATTGGGCAGGCGTTGCGCGAAGTGAATCAATCCAGTGCAAATTGCGCCAGATAGGCGTCGCGATTCACGTGGTCCCCTTCCGGTTGTTCTTCCTTTAGTAGCACGAAGTTTTCGATGACCAGCACGTCCATGTTCGTGCCAAGGAAACAGCGATGCGCATGTTCCGGCGTGCAGACGATCGGTTCGCCGCGCACATTGAAACTGGTGTTGATGATCACCGGGCTGCCGGTTTTCTGTTCGAACGCTTTCATGAGCTTGTAGTAGCGCGGGTTGCGCTGCGGGTCGACGGTTTGCACGCGGGCCGAGTAGTCCACATGGGTAATCGCAGGCACGATTGACCGTTTGACCTTGAGTTTGTCGATGCCGAACAGGTCGTCTGATTCGCCGTTGGGGTTGATCCGTTTGTCATCCTTCACGGGGCCGACAAGCAGCATGTAGGGGCTTTCGTGTCCGGGCTTCAGTTCGAAGTATTCGTCCGCTCGTTCGCTCAGCACACATGGCGCGAAGGGGCGGAACGACTCGCGGAATTTGATTTTCAGGTTCATCGTCGTCTGCATGTCTTCGCTGCGGGCGTCGCCGATGATGCTGCGTCCGCCGAGCGCGCGCGGTCCGAATTCCATCGGGCCGTGCATCCAGCCGACGACTTTCTCCTGTGCCATCAGGTCGGCAACGCGGTCGACCAGTTCGTCTTCCTGTTCGATGTAGTGATACGTCGCACCGGCGTGGTCGAGGTAGTGTTTGACTTCGTCGTTGGAGAACGCAGGCCCGAGCAGCGAGCCGCGCTGGTAATCCGCCGCCGGCACGGTGCGCTCGTTTTCCATCAGTTGGAACCATGTGAACAACGCCGTGCCCAGCGCGCCGCCCGCGTCGCCCGCCGCCGGCTGAATCCAGATGCTGTCGAACGGTCCCTCGCGCAGCACGCGGCCGCTGCCCACGC
>JANQKH010000787.1 GCA_028281215.1 Phycisphaeraceae bacterium
GCGAACAGCACGTCATCACCATTAACACCACGGCCGACAACATCGTCGAACTCGACGAAACGCTGACGGTCACACTGTCAAACATCGACGGTGCGAGCAATGTCACCTTCGCGTCGGGTGGCGCGACCGAAGTCGGCACGGGCACGATTCAGAACAACGACAGTGCTACGCTAAGCATCAACGACATCAGCCTCAGTGAAGGCAACGCCGGGCAGACCCAGGCAAACTTCAATGTGACGTTGACCAATCCGGTTGACACGGCTGTATCGTTCACCGCCGCGCTCGATTTGAACCAGGCGACCAACGACGGACTGATCATCCAGAACGTCAGCCCGATCGCCGCGAGCAATCCGGGCAACCTGAACACGAGCGTCCAGTTGGCCGTGCAGTGGAACGGCGATCAGGTGGTCGAACTGAACGAAGTGTTTTTTGTGAACCTGATGAACCTCAGTGCGGGTGGCCGAGCGGTCACGTTCAACGATGACCAGGGACAAGGTACGATTGAAAACGATGATGTCGCGACGCTGAGCATCAATGATGTATCCCAGCAGGAAGGCAACGCCGGCCCCACGCCGTTTTTGTTTACCGTGACGCTGGACAATGCGGTCGATGCCGGTTTGAGCATCGATTTCGACACCGCCGATTTCGGCGCCACGATTGCCGACAGCGACTACACGGCCGCCACCGGCACGTTGAACTTCACGGGTACTGTCGGCGAAACGCAGACGATCACCGTTAACGTCACCGGTGATGAAAAAGTCGAACAGAACGAAGGCTTCTTCGTCGATCTGAGCAACCTTCAGGCCAACGGACGGTCTGTCACTGTCAGCGACAACCAAGGTCTCGGCGTCATCCAAAACGATGACACCGCAACGATCACCATCGACGACGTGCAGGAACTTGAAGGCGACGCCGGCACATCACTGATGGTGTTCACCGTGACTTTGGACAACGCAGTCGATACCGGTGTGAGCGTGCAGTTCCAGACGGCTGACGAAACGGCGACGACCGTCGGCAATGATTATGAATCCAACAGTGGCACCGTGAATTTCACCGGCAATGCCGGCGAAGAACAGACCATTTCGGTCACCATTCTGGGTGACCAGCGGGTCGAGTTGAACGAAACGTTCGCCGTATTGCTCAATATCGCCCAGGCAAACGGCCGCAACGTCGTCCTTGGTGACAACAACGGCCAAGGCACCATTCTCAATGACGATTCCGCGACGCTGAGCATCAACGATGTGTCGTTGCAGGAAGGCAACGATGGAAACACTGCATTTGTGTTCAATGTGACCTTGAGTGATTTCGTCGACGTGCCGGTCAGTGTGAACTTCGCGACGCAAGACGACTCGGCGACCGTGGCCGACATTGACTACTCCAGCGCCAGCAGCACGCTCAATTTCAACGGTAACGCGGGCGAAATTCAGACCATCACAGTGAACGTCATCGGCGATGAAAGGGTTGAGCCGAACGAGACGTTCTTCGTCAACCTCAGCGGTGTCAACGCCGGCGGGCGAGTGGTGACCATTCAGGACGGACAAGGCCTCGGTACGATTGAAAACGACGACAACGCCCCGGTCGCGAACGCGGGCGGGCCGTACGAGGTCAACGAGAATGAAAGCATTCAGTTGGACGCCAGCGGGTCGTCAGATCTCGATCAGCCGACCAACACATTGCTCTACGAGTGGGACTTCGACAACGACGGCCAGTTTGATGACTCCGCCGGGATCAATCCGTTCTTCGCCGCGGGGCCGGTCAGCGCGGACACACCAATCACGGTGTCGTTGCGCGTGCGCGACATCGGTGGCAACGAAGACATCGATACCACGACGATCACCGTGCGCAACATCGTGCCGGTCGCGAACGCGGGCGGCCCCTACGTGGTCAACGAAAGTCAGTTGATCCAACTCGACGGCACGAATTCATCGCATCCGATCCAGCCGGCCAACACACTGCTCTACGAGTGGGATCTTGACAACGACGGCCAATTTGATGACTCCACAAGTGATACGCCGTCCTTCAATGCGCCTGCTGTTGCAACCAACACGGACTTCACCGTGCGCTTGCGGGTCACGGACGCTGACGGAGACACCTCCATTGATACCGCGACGGTGACCGTGAACAATGTGCCGCCGGTCGCCGACGCCGGTGGGCCGTATACCGTGGATGAAGGTCAGCTTCTCGTGGTGGATGCGTCGGGCACGTCGCATCCCGATCAGCCGGTCAATTCGCTGAGCTTCGACTGGGATTTGGACAACGATGGTCAGTTCGATGACGGCAGTGGTCAACAACTTGGCTTCAACGCGCCGATCGTCGCCAGTGATACGGTGATCACCGTGTCGGTGCGCGTCGTGGATGCCGACGGCGATACGTCGATCGACACCGCTTCCGTGACGGTGAACAACGTCCCGCCGGTCGCCGACGCTGGTGGCCCTTACGTTGTCAACGAAGGCAGCAGTGTGTTGCTCGACGCGAGTGGTACCACGCATGGAATTCAACCGCCGGATTCACTTAATTACGCGTGGGATCTCGACAACGACGGCCAATTTGATGACGCTTTCTCGCGAACCACGCTATTCGACGGGCTCGATGGTGACCAGGTGTTCAACGTGGCTGTGCAGGTGACCGACGCCGACGGCGATGTCGACACCGATGCGACAACTGTGACGGTCAACAACGTCGCGCCCACCGTGGAAGCCGGCGCGAACCAGCAGATCACGCACGGCCAGCAGGTCAGCATCTCCGCAACTTTCAGTGACCCGGCGACGTTCGACACGCATACCGCCGTCATCAACTGGGGCGACGGCAATTCGGACAACATCGACCCGGCGACCAGCCCGATTCAGATGTCCCACACCTACGCCGACGCCGGCACGTTCACCGTGACCGTGACGGTGACCGATGACGACGGCGGCGTCGGGCAGGACACACTCGACGTGACGGTGATTCCTACTGTATCGATCAGCGATGCTCAAGTGGTCGAAGGCGACAACGGTGTGGTCGACTTGGTGTTCGACGTTACGCTCAGCAGCGCGTTTGATCAGCAGGTGATGGTCGACTTTGATTCGCAGGACGGCACAGCCGGCGCGTTGATCGTCGAGCGCGTCGCCAACGGTTTGAATGCACCGATCTATGCCACGGCGCCGAACGGCAACACCGATGATTTGTTTGTTGTGTTGCGCGGCGGGCAGGTGCGAATCATGGACCGCGCTTCGGGGGCGTTTAACCCCACGCCGTTCCTCAACATCACCGATTTCAGCTCACTGTCGCTTGCCGGCGAGGGCGGCCTGCTTTCCATCGCATTCCATCCCGACTTCGCCAACACCGGCATGGTTTACACGAGCCACACGCAGAGCAATCGCGCGCTGACGATCACCGAGTTGACGGTCTCGCAAAGCAATCCCAACGTGATTGATCCGAGTTCGGCGCGGACGATCATCGAAATCCCGCAGCCGCAAACCAATCACAACGGCGGCTGGATTGATTTCGGTCCCGATGGCATGCTTTACATCGCGGTCGGTGACGGTGGTGGTTCCAACGACACCGGTACCGGCCATACTTCCGGCACGGGCAACGCCCAGGACCTGACCAACAACCTGCTGGGCAAGATGCTGCGCCTCGACGTCTCCGGCGACGACTTCCCCGGCGACGCCAACCGCAACTATGCCATCCCGTCCGACAACCCGTTCGTGGGCATCACCGGCGACGATGAAATCTGGGCGTACGGCCTGCGTAACCCGTGGCGCAACAGCTTCGACCGCCTCACCGGCGACCTGCTCATCGCCGACGTCGGCCAGGGCCAGCGCGAAGAGATCAACTTCCAACCCGCCAACAGTACAGGCGGCGAAAACTACGGCTGGCGTTCCTTCGAAGGTACACGCGACACCGGCTTCGATCCGCAACTGCTGCCGGGCGACACCGTCTTCCCGTTCTACGAATACAACCATGGCTTCGGGCAATTCCAAGGCAACAGCGTCACCGGCGGTTACGTTTATCGTGGTTCGATTCAGGAGTTGAACGGCCGATACTTCGTCGCGGACTTTGTGTCGGACAACATCTGGTCGATGTATTTCGATGGCTCGGACGTCGGGCTTCACAACGGCAACAACATCGTCGACCTGAACAACATGAACGATGAGCTGACACCGACGGTGGGCTCGATCGACAACATCGCATCGTTCGCGGAAACGCCCGATGGTGAACTGTTCATCATTGATATCGGCGGCGAAATCTTCCAACTCACCAACGGTGGCGATTACCAGTCCAATACCGGCACGGTCACGATCAACCCCGGCGCCACGCAAGGCACGATCACCATCTCCGTGCTCGGCGATCGGCTTGATGAAGCGAACGAAACCCTCTTGGTGAACCTGTCCAACCCGACCAACGCCGTGATCGCCGACGGACAAGGCGTCGGCACGATCATCGACGACGATGAAACACCGACCGCCGATGCAGGTGGCGCCTACAACGTCAACGAGGGTGACACCCTGCAACTCGACGGCAGTGGTTCCGCTGACGCCGACGAAGCCGGTGGGGATGTGCTTTCATTTGCGTGGGACATCGACGGCGACGGGCAGTTTGATGATGCGTTCGGCGAATCGCCCAGCATCAACGGCGCATTCCTCGGCGACGGCCCCGGCACGCTGAACATCTCCCTGCGCGTGACCGACCTCGCCGGAAACAGTGATGTGTCGAACAGCACGATCAACATCGCCAATGTCGATCCGACCATCGATACGTTCATCTTGCCCACCGGGAACGAGGGCGACAGCCTGTCGTTCACCGGTATCGCCAGCGATCCGGCCGGCGCGAATGACCCGTTGAACTACGTCTGGGACTTCGGCGATGGATCGCCCACGCAAAGCGGTATCGATCTGACCAATCCAAGTCACACGTATGCCGACAACGGCGCGTTCACTGTGACACTGACCGTGACCGACGGTGACGGTGGAACAGCTATCGCGCAGGACACACTCACGATCAATAATCTTGACCCGGTTCTCGATCCGATTCAAGGTGACGCGACTGGCAATGAAGGTGATATCTTCAACTTCAGCAGCGCTGTCAACGACGCCGCCGGCACCAATGATCCGATCTCTTTCACGTGGGATTTCGGCGACGGCAGTTCCGTCGTGCAGGGCACCATCCCAGGCCCCGGCACGCTGCCGATCACTCACCAATTTAACAACCCCGGTTCGTTCACCGTCACGCTAACCGTCCTCGACGGTGACGGCGGCACTGATGCTGAGACATTCGATGTGACGGTCAACAATGTGCTGCCGACCGCCGACGTGGGCGGGCCATACGTGATCAACGAAGGGGACACGCTGAACCTCGACGGCAGCGGCAGTGATGTGAATACGCCGTCTGATTCGATCGTGGCGTTTGCATGGGACGTGGACAATGACGGGCAGTTCGATGATGCGGTGGGGGCTACGCCGACGATCGATTTTGTGACGTTGCAGGGGTTGCTCGGCTCGGACCTGACACAGGTCTTTGACATATCGCTGCGCGTGACCGATGACGACGGCACAACGGATACAGACACGGTTTCGCTGACCATCAACAACACCAACCCGACCATCGACAGCCTGACCGGCGATACGCTGGGCAACGAGGCTGACTTATTCAACTTCAATGCCGTCACGTCCGATCCCGGCACCAACATCATCCAGTACGAATGGGATTTCGGCGACGGGCAGACGCAGTCGGGCGACAACCTCACCGACGTGACCAACACTTATGCCGACAACGGCAATTTCGTTGTCACGCTCACTGTCACGGACAATCGCGGCGGGACAGATCAGCAAACGCTCAACGTCGTGGTCAACAACGTGGATCCGGTCGCCGACGCAGGCGCGCCGTACAGCGTGGTGCGCGGCGACACGCTCCAGCTCGACGCTTCGGGCAGTT
>JANQKH010000819.1 GCA_028281215.1 Phycisphaeraceae bacterium
AGCACGACGTCGCAGCCGGCGTTATCGATGAACAACACCGCGGCGCGGTACGGCGCGCCGCCGGCCAACCGCTCCACCCATGCATCGACGTCGTCAAACAACCACGGCCGCGGCTTGAGTTGATCGCGCGTGACATGAAAATCAATCTTGCCTTGCTTGAACAACGCCAGCGTCTCGGCGGCGCCCACGTCAAAAATGTTGCCCGCGAAGACGCCTTGCACCAGCGCGAGGGCGCGATGCTCGCCTGACATGCCGTCCAACTCTTCCAACAAAGCCGGCAACAGCGCGAGCGCGGTTTCGTTTTCACGCTGTTTGATCAAACGGTAAGGATCGGGCAGGCGATGCTCGCGCAGCAGCCGGGCGCGCTCGAGGCCGATCGAAATGATGTCAAGCCGACCGAGCACCGTGGGCGTTTCGAGCAAGTGATCCAGCAGCGCATCAAACGCGCGGCCGCACGCGTCAATGTCTGCACGGACCGCGGATTCATCACGCCGCGCCGCCAACTCCACCAACAACGCGTCTTCCAACTGACCGGGAAACTGCGTGCGATACAGGTTGATCCAATACGCCCGCCGATCGGCATCGTGCGTCAAATCCCACTGGCACGCGACATACGTCTCCGGCTTGGCGAGCAACGGGAACACTGCGGTTTGTTCGGTTGGTGTTTTGTCGACGGAAGATGCCATGGGCGGGCATCATAACGTGGCAAAGTTGGCGAGCATGCGCAAACCGACAGTCTGCGATTTTTCCGGGTGGAACTGGGTCGCCCAGACGTTGTCCTTGTGTGCGGCGCAGGTGAACGGCGCACCAACGGGGTATTCGGTGGTCGCCGTCGCCATGCCGTTACTGTCCACATCCACAGCCTCTGCATAGAAACCGTGCACGAAATAGACCGCCGCGCCGGGCTCCAAACCGTTAAAAAGCGCGAAGTGCCCTTCCCATGCAACCGTGTTCCAACCCATGTGCGGCACCTTGATCCGCTGACCGCCACGGTTCACATCAAATTCGACCACACGTCCCGGCAACACGCCCAGTCCCGCCACCGGCTGATCCAATGACGGTGCATCCTCGGTCGAACTATCAAATAGCAACTGCATGCCCAGACAAATCCCGATGAACGGCTTGCCGGACGCAATGAAATCACCAATAGCGCCGATCCAACCGCGACTCTCCAAATGCTCCATTCCATCCGCAAACGCGCCCACGCCCGGCAGGATCAGCCGATCGATCCGACCAACCTCATCCGGCCCGCGCAACAATACCGCGTCCGCACCCACACGCTCAAACCCCTTCTGCACACTGCGCAGGTTGCCCATGCCATAATCGATGATGCCAATCATGCGGGAAGGATAGCGGGGAATGATTGCTTCGTCTTTTCGTCTACGGTTTTTTGCGTTCAGGGTTATCTGATTGGAACACCGTAGTGGATGAGTGGACGAGAGAACGAAGGAAAAGGGATTGAAGTAGAGAAATCGCTCAGAACATCAACAATCTCAAAACAAACTGCCAATCAATCCAATCCCCCTCTCACATTCTCAGACCCCTCGTCGTCCTCGGTGTTTCGCCCAACTATTCAAAGCGCACAAAAACACCGGGCGTTCGCCCCGACTGCTGCGGAGAGCGACGAACGCCCGGCATTGAGACTGGATGATACGTCAAAACGGAGCTTTCACCCCTACCGCCCCGACGCCAACTGTTCATCCAGAACGACGACGATTTCCACGCGCCGACTTTTTGCCTTCGTCGCGCGCGGCTGGTTCGGACCAAAACCAGCGGCATACATCCTTCGAGCATCCAAGCCCTGCGATTGCAAATAGCGATGCACTGCCGCCGACCGTTCCATGCTCAGTTGAAGGTTGTCCTTCCACTGGCTGCGGCGAATCGGATCGGTGTCGGTGTAACCCTCGACGCGAATCAGTTTGCCGTTGTAGTCGCGGCGGATGACGCCGGCAATCTGCGCCAGCGTGCGCTTCGAGGTTGATTTCAGATCCACCTTGCCCGGCGAAAAGAGCACGTCGCCCGGCACGCGGACGATGATGCGGTCGGCGCGCTTTTCGGTTTCGATGCCGTCGATGTTGTCGAACGCCGTCTTCTGCGGCGCGGCGACCGGCACCTCCACGCGCACGACCTTCGTCTTCGGCGGCTTGATCCGCTCGTTCGCCAGCGCCTGGTTCAGCTCGTTGACACGCTGGGTCAACACGTTCTGATTAGCGATCGCCTGATTGCGATCCTGCTGAGCGCGGGTCAACTCGGCTCGCAACTGCTGGTTTTGCTGCCACAAGGCGTTGCGTTCCTCAGCCAATCGTTTGCCGGACGAGTTGCATCCGCCGAGAAAAAAAATAAGAAGGGTCAACAACAACAGTTGTCGAATACGAAAGTGGCTACGCTCCATCGTAACGTCCTTTCCGGTGAGATTGATCCGCCCATTCCATCGGGCGTGTTTCGTTTGCTGATTCGTATTCCTTTGGCCCCGAACTCTCCGGGTGCATCTTTCTATTTTGCATTCGTCTTCGCGGTCTTCCGTGTCCATCACAAGCGAATCAGGATGCCGAAGCGGTCACACATGATCCGGGCGATGGGTTCGTGACACACCATCATGATCATTGATGCGATGGCGAGGTACGGGCCGTACGGAATCACGCGCGCGCTTCG
>JANQKH010000646.1 GCA_028281215.1 Phycisphaeraceae bacterium
AGTGAAAAGCACGGCCCATATGTCACGTACCGTGACGGCAAAATCTTCCGCGACCTGGCCAAAGGGCGTGGCGGTTCGCACGGTTCGCAGCATGAGTTCGTGGTCACCATTCGAAACGATGAGCATCCCATCACCAAAGGCCTGCCGACCGAATGGATGCATGCCAAAGATGAACTCTACGACCGCTTGCGCGGTCCGGCGGAGAACATGACCGTCCTCGCCACAGCGTACTCCGATCCCAAGACCCGCGGCCGCGGCGCCCACGAACCCATGATGATGGTGATCGAGTACGGCAAGGGCCGCTGTTACCACACCCCGATGGGTCACGCCGACTATTCCATGAAGTGTGCCGGCTTCATTTATACGCTCCAGCGCGGCACGGAGTGGGCGGCGACGGGCAAGGTCACGCTGACCGAAGTGCCCGCGGACTTTCCCAGTAAAGACAAGGTGAGCAGTCGGCAGATTCCCAAGTAAGGATGGCTTGAATCACCGAGGGCCGCGTCGCCTGTGATCGCTCGATCGCGGGGGCGATTCTGCGTCTTTTCTGGGGTGTAAATATATGTTGGTAAGTCATTTAGGCGATTAGGCGACTCGGTGGGTGTTAGAATTTCATTGACCGTGTTTTCCCCGTCCGGTAATGTATTGCTGACGGGTGGCTCATCGTTTGCCAACTGCAGCAGGGCAAACACCCGACGATAGGACAGGCAAGGCCGACAGCAATCACGCTGGTTGACCACGGAATTGGGGCCGTTGCCGAAGCAGAAGGGGCTGATCCATCAGCCCGCCCTCCATGTTCTGATCTGAACGCACCAAACCAGTGAAAACCCAAGTGCGAAATAGACGAAAGGCGTAACTCGCTGTTTATTGTCACCAATTGAAGGAAACGGTCCTCGATAGGCGGTCCGAACACCAAAAGGAACACGACATGAGCGCTTCCAAGGAAACGAAAAAGATCACGGGCACATGGGAAGACGATCCCGCGCACCGCCGGCCGAGACGGCGCGACTTCATGCAGGTCGGCATGATCGCCGGCCTTGGGCTCTCCCTTGGCGACTTCTTCCGCATGCAGTCCGCTCAAGCGGCGCAAAAGCATTACGAATCCAAGGAAGGCAAAGCCAAGAGCGTCATCCATATTTATCTGCCCGGCGGCATGGCGCACCAGGAATCGTTCGACCCCAAGCCCTATGCCCCGATTGAATACCGCGGCCCGCTCGGCACGATCAAAACCAAGATCACTGGTGAAGTATTCAGCCAGAATCTTCGAAAGACCGCGCAGATTGCCGACAAGATCACTGTCTGCCGCAGCATGTCACACGGCGAAGCGGCGCACGAGCGCGGCACGCACAACATGTTCACCGGCTACCGCCCGAGCCCGGCGCTGAACTATCCCTCGATGGGTTCGGTGGTGTCGCACGAATTCGGCACGCGGAACAACCTGCCGCCTTACGTGTGTGTGCCCAATCAGCCGAACGAGTTCGCCGGCAGCGGTTACCTCAGCTCAAAGTACGGCCCATTCAGCCTGGGCAGCGATCCGGCTTCCGGCGGCTTCAAGGTGCGCGATCTGACCCTCCCAGGCGGCATGACTGTTGGGCGGTGGGAACGACGCCGATCGATTCTCAATACCGTTGACGCTCACTTCAAGAATCTTGAAAAGTCCGACGCGCTCGACGCCATGGACGAGTTCTATCAGAACGCCTATGCGATGATCAGTTCCAAGGAAGCACGCGAAGCGTTCGACATCGCGAAGGAACCGGATGCGTTGAAAAATGCCTACGGTAAAAACCAAGCCGGCATGCGCATGCTGATGGCGCGGCGACTTGTTGAAGCCGGCGTGCGCTTTGTGTCGTTAACCTACGGCGGCTGGGACCATCACCAGCGCATTCGCGATGCGATGAACGGTCAACTGCCCCCACTCGATCAGGCGTTCGCCGCTTTGATTACCGATCTCGAAAAGCGCGGTTTGCTGGATTCGACGCTCGTTGTAATTTCCTCCGAGTTCGGCCGCACGCCGAAAATCAACAAGGACGACGGCCGCGATCACTGGCCCAAAGTGTTCTCCGTCGTACTCGCCGGCGGCGGTATCAAGAAGGGTTATATCCACGGTACCTCCGACGCGACGGCAAGTGAACCGGATGAAAAACCGTTGAACGTCATGGACTTTGCCACCACGATTTACAACCAGATGGGCATCGTGGCGGACAAGGAATTGATGGCGCCGGGCGACCGTCCGATCGAAATCGTCGACGGCGGCAAAGTCGTACGCGACCTGCTCGCCTGATCGAAATCAGTTCGCTGCGAGCCGCCATTGGATTTGTTTGACAACCTGATTCCACACACAGCCCGAAATTCCAGGAGGCAACGTCGCCTGGTCATGCGGGCTGTGGGCCTAAATAGAGGATTCGCCATGAAAGCGTTTCTCAGTTCCCTGATCGCTGTTTTGATTTTCACCGGCCACATTGAAGCGGCGTCGCCGTCCCTGAGTATCATCGTCCCGCGTGGCGGACAGCGCGGCGCCGACACGCAGGTCACCTTCGTCGGTACACGCATCGGTGATGCCCAGGAAGTGCTTTTCTTTGAGAAAGGCATCGAAGCGACCGGTATCGAAAAGGTAGACGACCGGCGGGTGAAGATCACCTTCAAGATCGCGCCGGATTGCCGCATCGGTGAACACATCATGCACCTGCGCTGCACCGGCGGGGTCACCGAAGCGCAGACGTTTTTCGTCGGTCCGTACGCCACAGTGGCGGAAAAGGAACCCAACAGCGAATTCGATTCGCCGCAGAAAGTGCCGTTCAACACGACGGTGGAAGGCGTCGTGCAGGCTGAAGACGTCGACTACTACGTCATCGAAGCCAAGAAGGGACAGCGGATCAGCGCCGAGGTCGAAGGTATTCGACTGGGTGAAACGATGTTTGATCCTTACGTCGCGATCATGGACGCCAAGCGCTTTGAATTGTCAGCCAACGATGACACCGCGCTGTTGTTGCAGGACACATACGCCTCGTGCATCGCCCCGGCGGACGGCACATATGTGATTCAGATTCGCGAATCCTCCTACGGCGGTAACGGCAGTTGTCGCTATCGATTGCACATTGGTGATTTTCCCCGGCCGCGTGTGCTTTACCCGGCCGGCGGGAAAGTCGGTACGGAAATCGATCTGAAATACATCGGTGATGTGACCGGTGAGTTTACGCAGAAGTTCAAAGTGCCGGCGACGCCCGGCACGCATCTGGTGTTCGCCGAGCACAACGGCAGCATTACCACGTCCGCGAACAAGTTTCGTGCCAGCCCTTACGACAACGTGATGGAATCGGAGCCGAACAACTCATCGCGGAGACCGAACGTGTTTGACCAGGTCGCACCGATCGCCATCAACGGCGTGATTCAGGAAGACGGCGACTACGACTGGTTTCGATTCAAAGCGAAGAAAGGGCAGCGCTTTGCCATTCGATGTCTGGCGCGGTCCATTGGTTCGCCGTTGGACCCGGTGCTCTACCTCTACGACGGCAAATACAACCGGATCAGCGCCAACGACGACTCCGGCGGGCCGGACAGTTTTCTGCAATGGAATTGCCCGGCTGACGGTGAATACATCGTGGGCGTGCGCGATCACCTGAAGAAGGGCAGCCCGAATCACGTGAATCGCATTGAGTTCAACCCCAACGGCGCCGGCGTGTCGGTGAGCATTCCCGTATACCGCCGTTACCGGCAGGATCGCTATCGCATCGAAGTGCCGCGCGGCAATCGCTACGCTTCGTTGATTCGCGTGAACCGAAGCAATTTTGGCGGCGACGTGGTGCTCGGCGCGCCGCAACTGCCGAAGGGCATGAAGTTGTACGCCGACACGATGCCGTCGAATATCAATACGTTCGTGGTGGTGTTTGAAGCTGCTGCCGACGCACCGATCGCCGGCCGTCTCATGCCGCTTGAAGCATCACACGCGGATTCCAGCA
>JANQKH010000857.1 GCA_028281215.1 Phycisphaeraceae bacterium
GCCTTCGTTGTTGAAGAAACGAATCCAACGCAGGCCGGGTCGGGCATGCTCGCTGACACACACCACGAACGTGGCCTTCTTCTTCGATGCTTCCACGGTCACGCCCGTCGGCGGAAACACCGCCGCCTGAACCGGCCAGGCGGTGAACGATCCGCCGGCAATCACCGAGGTTTCCGCACCGCGCGATGCACCGGACGGCAGCAGCCACTTCACTTGCGGCGGCGCGGCGGAAGTGGTGGACATGACACCGATCAACACCAACGCGAACGCGCATCGCGACAAAACGAACGCTTCAAACGCTCTCATTCCCCGGCACACGGACAGGCTTGTATCGCCGACGAGCATATCAACCCATCTCAACCCATGAGTTCGCGAATCGGCTTGGGATCGCTGACCAGGTGCACTGGTCGGCCCTCCGGTGTGTAAGCGATTTTGCCCGGGTCGATGCCCAACTTGGTGTAAATCGTCGACACGAAATTTTCCGGCGACAACACATTTTCAATCGCCGCGTAACCCTTGCGGTCCGTCGCACCGACGACCTGACCGCCCGGCGTACCACCGCCGGCAAACAACACGCTCATCGCATTCGACCAGTGGTCGCGCCCGCCGCGGCTGTTGATCTTTGGTGTGCGGCCGAACTCGCCAAGCACGACGACCAGCGTGTCATCCAGCATGCCGCGCTCGTCAAGGTCTTCGATCAGCGTAGCGATGGTCGCGTCGAAACCGGGCAGCCGTTTATTGAGCGCGGGAAAGATGTCCACGTGATGGTCCCAGCCGCCTTCGTAAAGCGTAACGAAAGGCACGCCGGCTTCCACCAGTCGCCGTGCGAGCAGGGCACGCTGACCGAACGGATTGCGGCCGAACTTGTCGCGCGTCTTGCCCGGCTCCTGGTGAATATCGAATGCCTGCTGCGCCTCTTTCGACGTGATGATCTGGTGACCCTGCTGGTAAAACTTGTCCATCGCCACGACGGGATCGCCGGCGCGTTCGTCGTTGATGCGTTGCAGTTGATCGATTCCTTTGCGGATCGAACGCCGGCCGAGGTAGCGCTCACCGGTCAGGTCCGACGGCAGCGATACGTCGCGCACGCGGAAACTCGAACGGTTGGGGTCATCCGGCACAACAAACGGCGCGTACTGCGCTCCGAGGAAGTTCGGCCCGCCACTGCGGGACATGCGCGGCATGGAAAAGTACGCCGGCATACCGTGCGGCGCCCCGACTTCTTTGGCCGTGACCGAACCCAAACTCGGATGAAAACTGACAAACGCGCCGCATCCGACGGGAATGCGAGGCGGGGCGCCGGTCATCATGTAATGGTTGCCCGCGCCGTGATTGCCCTGATTGTGTTTGATCGAGCGGACGATCGTTGTTTTGTCGGCGATCGCCGCAAGCCGTTTCATGTGTTGTGAATACGCGAGGCCTTTGACTTTCGTTTTGATCGGATCAAACTTGCCGCGGATTTCTGCCGGCGCATCGGGCTTGGGGTCAAACGTTTCGTAATGTGTCGGACCGCCGTCAAGCCAGATCAGAATGCACGCCTTGGCTTGCCGCTTGATCGGCTTACTGTTTTCTTTCTTGTCAGTGTTCCCCGCGAGCGCGCGCATCTGCAACCCGCCGACCAGTCCGCCGGCAAACAGCGTGTGCAGGCCCAGTTGCAGGCAGTCGCGCCGTGTCGAGCCTTCGCAGTTTTTGTGTTTACTCATGATGCGATCCTCGTCGCTGCGGTGTTCAATCCTTGAACAGAAACTCGGGGCTGTTGATCATCGCCCAGAGCAGGTCTTCCGTAGCCTGTTTGCGCGTCATGCCTTTTTCGGCGAACACACTCGCGCCGTACGCACGCTCGGCCTGCGAGGGGTATCTATTGTATACCGACAGGTACAGCCCCTCGATGATCTGATCGGCATTCTGCTTGCCCGACGCCAACTTCGCGACCCAACCCTTGCTGGAGACGACCTTTGCGTGAAATTGAGGGGCCATCATCACGTGCAATGCCTGCGTCACCGTCGGGTCGTCCATCCGCTCACAGGGCGGGTCTTCGTTCGGGTTCGGTCGACCAAAGGTGTCCAACGTCAACGAAGTAATACGGTGCGACCACAACTGCATCGCGCGCGAATCAGAAGGCATCGCCGAAAAGTTTTCCGGCACGCCGGTGATGTCGCTGACGGCATCGAGCAACACTTCACCGCGCATCAGTTCACGGTAATGCCGCGAGTGATACCGCGTGTCGGCCACGTTGCGCTCATTGGGAATCGAACTGAGCGCATACACCTTCGACATGACAATCGTTTTGAGCAGCCGCTTGCGATCAAACTTCACCTCACGAAAGTGCTTGGCCAGCGCGCGAAGTAGCGGTTCATTGGTCGGCGGGTTGGTGATACGCAGATCGTCCACCGGATCCACCAGACCCCGACCCATCAGTTCCGCCCAGATGCGGTTCACCGCGACCATCGCAAAGTAGTCGTTCTGCGGCGAAGTCATCCAGTCGGCGAGGGATTGCCTGTATGCGCCTGATTTGATTGGCGTGTCCGTCTTCCCAAACAACGGGCGCGGCGTGAGCGCGGCGCCGGTCAATGGATGTGTGACCGGACGTTCCTTGCCGGTGTAGATCACTTCCTCGCTGCCGGAAATCGGAGCGGAAATGCCGGTGCCTTTGTGCCGCAACTCCGAAAAGAACGCGGCGAAACGGTAGTAATCTTCCTGTCCCCATTTCTCGAACGGATGATGATGGCACTTGGCGCATTCGAGGCGGATGCCGAGAAACAACTGGCTGACGATGGTGGTCAACTCGTCGGGTTTGCGGCGATCACGGAACATCACTGCCGCGCCGTTGTGCCACGTGCTGCCTCGCACGGTGATCAATTCGCGCACGAACGCATCATACGCCTGGTTCTTGCGGAAGCTGTTACGGATCCATTCATCATACGCGCGCACCGATTTGATCCCGACGTGGTACGGGTTTGGTCGCAGCAGATCCGCCCACTTGTTCGCCCAGAAATCGGCGTACTCCGGTCTCGCGAGCAGGGCGTCGACCAGTTTCGCACGCTTGTCGGGCCTTTTGTCATTGAGAAACGCGACGGTTTCCGCCATCGTCGGTACGCGACCGATCAGGTCGAGATGGACGCGACGCAAATACTTGGTGTCATCGATCTGCTTCGACGGCGTGAGGCCCAGCGACTTCAGTTTCGCCCACACCAGCTCGTCGATGAAGTTCGCGCGCGGCAGGGCGGCGTACACCTTGTCATCCACCTTACCCGGCAACGGAACTGTGGCGGTGAATGTGTCCAGATGATTCATGTACCGCGCCATCACCACCGCCTGACCGGGAATCGGCTCGGCCTTGACGACGCCTGCTTCGTTGACCGACGCGACCGGCGTTTCGCTCGACTGAAACGCCGAAAGGGCGGTAACGTCGCGCGTGCTGCCATCGGTGTAATGCGCGGTGATTTTCAAGGGTTGCGCATCGCCGGCTTTCATCGATCGCTGCTTGGGTGAAACCGCAACATGCTTCAACGACGGCTCGTCTTTCAATGCACGCGGCGCGCCTTGTGCGATCCAATGAAGCAGCGTGTTGTAGTTCGCATCGCCGACCCTCATACGCGGCCCGCCGCCGTGCGACAGTTCGCCCGTCGCCTTGAGCAACAGCAGGCTGTTCTTCGGCGACGCAGGAAAGATGCGCCGCGACCGCGCGTTCTTCACCAGCGAGGCGTAGTCAAAATCAGGATCAAACGCGAGCAGGGAGAGCGCGAAACCATTTTGCCCACGAGCCTTGCCGTGACAATCGCCGGCATTGCAACCGAGCGACGTGAGCAC
>JANQKH010000897.1 GCA_028281215.1 Phycisphaeraceae bacterium
GGGGCGGTCGCCAGCTTCTCTCTCGGAGGAGAGATTGCCAGCTGCACAGTTGCCAGTACAGCTGCTGACCCAGTTGACGCTGCAGCGCGCTGCGCGCGCTCACAGCGCGTTTCTGATCAGCAGGGTACTGAGTATTCAGCTGAGACAGAAGACGCTCACAGCCGATCTGAGCGGCTTGCAACACCAATCCCAGCTAGCAGTTCACAGCAACCAGTAGCAGATTCCGTTCTGCCGCCCCACGCTCCTGTGTCCGAGCTGACTGAGGTTCCGCTGCAAGCAAGCGGTGTCACTTTGCCAACTGGGCTTGGGGGTGTTCCGTCAGAGCAAAACCATTGCGTTTTGCCGTTGGAAGCTCAGTTCAATGCGGAAGCAAGGCGTTATCAGCAGTACGAAGCCCAGAAAAGTGCATCCAAATTCGATTGCCACGTGCAGGCCCTGCAGCTCCAACGGCAATGCTGTGCTTTGCCGCAGGTACACCAGGTGCAACAACTCATTACAAGCCAGTTGAAAGCTGGAACAAAGGCGATGGACCTATGCAAAGAGCTGAACCGTCAGCTGGTCCTTTACAAACAGTTGAAAGAGGTACGGAGGTACGTGATATCTCAGGACAAGCACCGCGATGAGATAACTCAGCTACTCCAGCCGTATGTCAGAGCTGACAAGGTAATGTTGCCGGTACTGGTTGATGTGTGCGTGTTGCGTTGCGACCATCCTGATCAAGTCGCAGAATGGATCAAGTACGCGAAGCTGAAAGCGAAGACGCCTGGTTATCTGGGTTTACTGCCAAACATCATTCTTAAAGCTCAGAGGATCAAAACAGCGGAGCTCTATCCAGAGGTTGCGCAGCAAATGGAGCTGTTCTTAGACGAGCAGTTGATTGGAACAGGCTCGATCCGGGAGCTTGAGAATGCTGACATGAACATGGATGCACAAGGATTTGAGCTGCTTCACGCCGCTGAGAATTCCAGAAAGATGTTATTGCGAGATTACACCGGTGTATTGGTATCGCAGTTAGCAGATTGGAAACGTCGAGACGGTACAGGGGCAGCCAGTCAATTACCGGAAATGTTGCGATCCATGCTTTCCGAAGGTGACAGTGACAATAGTCAGGTACCTGAAAACGCACCTTCGCGGCTTCGAGTGGCATGCCTGAAATACCGGCTGAAATTCAAGGCGGATTTACTGATGCAACAAAGCAATCCCGTGCAGGTCTACTTGCCCCATTTAATCCATGAGCGGCAGAAACCAACAGCCAATGTTGCTGCTTGATTATCGCAGCGTTGATGATGATGCGAGCATGTCGTTGATCGACGATGATCACGGGAATTTCAGGTTGGTGTTGATCGAAAGGCGAGTACTAAACAATCTAAACTTCGAATCCACCAGATTTCGAGGCGCATGGTCCAAATTTCAAGGCAATACGTTTCACAAGGGGAACCCAACGGAAGATGGCGCGACAGAAAGACTTACGAACGAAATCAGCACTCGAACTTGACAAAGACCGTTGTTTGGCGATAATTAGTAATGCCAGCCTGTGAGGCGAATCTCTCGTCGCCTCTTTAAGACGCCGCCGGTCGAGCGGCAGTTTAAACGTTAAGAACAACTTATCCCGCGTTGAACACAGTTGCGAAATGCAATTGGATCACGGTGATCGCGTTCTTCGCAAACCCCAACGGAGACTCGTGAATCGATCAAACTCTGATTCGACACAAGATCTCCGGTCCAACGGACCGGCTACGAGAGAATCAAATCTCAACTGCTTCGTGACGTCGGCAATCTTGCCGGCAACCAACATTTACGATGATGACGGCAACGTTGTCGAACACATCCCAGCTGAATTGTGCCCCGAGTTGCTCATCGCAACAGAGGCGGCGCGATATCTACGGCTCGACCTAATCGACGTCGAGCATCCCGAAGAAACATTGAACTACTACCGCAGCCAAGGATTGCTGCGCGGTACCCAAGTAGGAAAGGCGGTGCGTTACCGCCGTGTCGAACTCGACCGTTTTCTTGAACGCCAAACCAACACAAATCCCAGATAGGAGGTAACGTCATGGCACGACAAACTAGTGTCACACTTGCCTCCAACGGCAAGTATTGGCAAGCGCGATACTACGACAATCTAGGACGCCGCCGAACGAAGAGTTTGGGGGCAAAGAAACTGTTATCGAAGCGCGCAGCGAACAGACTGTGCGATCTACTAGCTGCCGAATTGGTGACCAACCCTGGTCGGGCATCGGCGGAAAAGGCACCGGGATTGGGTGAATACCTTGATCGGTACCTGCGGCAAAGAACCGATCTATGTGACAGCACGCGTAAGCTGCACGAGCGGACATGTCGGTACCTGAAAACTTTCTTTGGCGAGACGATCAAGATTGATGCCATTACGCGGGCTAACGCTTCTGACTGGCGACTCGCGATGCAGGAAGGTCGCATGTCTTCACGGGAGACGATTAAGGAAGCCACGGTATGTCAACACGTACGAAATGTGAAGGTCATTTTTAACCATGCTCTGGATGAAGACCTGCTTGTTTTTAATCCCTTCGATCGATTGAAAAGCACCGCACCAGAGCCAGACAAAGATTGGCGTTACGTCACGATCGATGAATTTGAGATGTTACTCGAAGCTTGTTTGACCGATGAGTGGCGCGTCTTGCTTGGGCTCTGTCGATTGGCTGGGCTTCGACGTGGTGAAGCACTAGATCTCCGCTGGGAGCACGTTGATTTGACGAGTAAACGCATCGAGGTATTTGCCAAGAAAACCAGCAAACGTCGGATCGTTCCGATTGTTTCACGGCTGCTTGAGTTGATTGAAGCCGTAAAGCCATCCGGTGAAGTGCTAGAGGGGCGGATCGTTTCTCTTTCGTCCAACAACTTGCACCGGGCGTTTCATCGTGTTTGTAAGCGAGCAGGATTTGAACCGTGGCCTGACTGTTTCCAAGTGCTTCGAAGGAATTGCGAGACGGACTGGGCGCAGGAGTTTCCGCAGCATGTGGTGAGTACTTGGATCGGGCACAACATCCTTGTGTCTGCCCGACATTACCTTCAAGTTCCGGAAGAACTTTACGAACGTGCGTCGGCTTGATTGAAGCAACAGCGGATGCCGGCTCCAGCTAACAACTGGAGCCGGCTTTTTCATTTCTGCAATTACGTTTGAAGTCTGAACTGGCACAAAAACTGGCACAAAACAACCCCGCCGAAGGCGGGGCGTGACGTAAGTCCTTTAATGACAAAGTGGCCGGACTGGGACTCGAACCCAGGACAAACGGCTTAAAAGGCCGCTGCTCTACCAACTGAGCTATCCGGCCAGGTCGGTTCAAGTCGAACCGCCTGCGGGGAGGGAGGAGAACTGTAGGGAATCTCCTGCCGGGAATCAAACGCCGTATCCATTCTTCATCTTCACGCTGCGGATTCCACTTAGCCGCGTCGCTTGCGACGCACTCTTTTACTTGACCCTACTTCGCATTTCCAACTTCCGCCTTCTCCCTCACCCTGCCGCCTCCCAAGTCTCCTTCATAAACCGCAACCCGTCTGTATACACCTCTTCCTTGTTCGGGAAGAAGTCACGCCAGACCTTCGTTGCCGCCGCAAGGTCGGGCAGCGCCCGGCCGAAGGCTTCGATCGTCATCCAACCGTCATACCCGATCTCGCGCAACACTTTGAACGCACTGAGAAAATCCACGTGATCCTTGCCCGGCGTGCCGCGGTCGTTGGCGCTGACGTGAAAATGAACCAGTTCGTCTTTCGCCGCACGGATCGCGGCCGGCCCGTCCTTTTCTTCAATGTTCGCGTGGAACGTGTCGTACATCGTGCCAAACGCCGGATGGTTCACTTTTCGCACATGCGCCGCCGCGTCCGCCATCGTGGTGAACATGTAGCATTCGAAACGGTTGAGATACTCCATCGCCATCTTCAAGCCCAACTCCTGTGCGTACGCCGCGGCCGCCAGATGAACCTTCGCGGCGTTGTCGCGTTCGGTTTCGGTCGGCCCTTCGCCGGTGAACTCACCCAATGGCTGATGCCACGGGCCGCACAACACATCGCCGCCGCACGCCTTCGTGCAATCCAGCGCCCACTTCAAGTGATCAATCGCCGCATCGTCGCCCTTGCGTGGATCGGCGTCAGGCGTCGCCACCGTCACCGTCGAACAACCAAGACCGTTGTCCGCCAGCGCCTGCCCAACCTTTTCAAAGTGTGCCACCTCGCCTTCAAACAGCGGGATTTCAACACCGTCGTAGCCGACGTCTTTCAACGTCTTGAACAGGTCAAACTGATCCTCAGTGATGTGCGTGGACCACAACAACAGATTGAAACTCGTTTTCATGACTCATCCTTTTGGGGACGGGGTGTTTACGTGGGGATTCAAAGAAGGAGAAAGATAACGCAAGCTGTGCATGGGAACAAACCTGTGCCCGCTCAGATTGTGCCCACGATGAAGGGCGAGGCCCTCACACCTCGCCGTGGCCGTCATCATCCACCTTGACCTTGCCAAGGCCGAACCAGCCACGCTTGGGTGGATGTTTCACTTGGATGACGACCTGTTTTTCGCCGAGGCGGCGGAGGACGGTGTTGAGCGAGCTGAGGCCTTGTTCGAGTTTGTCGAAGTAGCGCCTCAGGTTCTCCGAGGTTTGCAGCATCGAATTGGCGACTTCGTGTTGGGTGGACTCGGTGCGTTCAGCGAGCCCTTGCATGGCTTGTTCAAGCCGAGCGACTTGAGTCTGTTGGATCTCGGCGACCTGTTTCTGTACGTCGGCGAGCTTTTGCAGCATGCCGCCCTGGTTGCCGGTCATGGCGGCGTCGATCGCCTGTTGGATCTGTTCGTCAACTTCGATCTTCTCACGCGGCTGATCGATCGGCTCGCCTTCGTTCAACCGTTTGAGCAGGTTTTCGTTGCAGT
>JANQKH010000074.1 GCA_028281215.1 Phycisphaeraceae bacterium
ATCGACAAGTTTGCGTTACCGGGTGACGATACTTACCGCGTTCGCATCGAGCCTTCCGGCGGCGAGTTCAGCACGCAATTGAACACCACAGGCGAATATCGCTTTGCGGTTTTCAAGCCGGACCGTGATCCTGTTCCAACACCCATTGAGTTTGGGCAGGTGTTGCCCGGTCACATCGAAGTACGCGGCGACATGGTTCGGTTCAGCTTCAATGTCGCACCCAATCAGATTGGCAAGATGATTTCCGCGTTGGTCACACCGGTTGCCAACAATGGAACTTTCGGTATGCGCGTGCGGCTGTTCGATCCCACTGGAACGCAAGCCGGCATTGTGTCCACCAATAACAACTTCGGCAACCGATACCTTGAACTCGATGATGTGCTGCTCGATCAGGACGGACAATGGATCATCGAAATCGACGAGATAGGTGACGACCGGGTGGGCGCGTTTCTCGTTGGTCTGAGTGATCAGCCCAGCGAGCCGGCGATGTCCGTTGAAATAGGCAGCAAGACCGCCGGAGCGATTGAGGATTTCGGCGATGTGGATGAATATCTGGTCAGTTCCGACACCGGCGAGAATATCAGCATCTTTGTCAGCGGCAACGAAGGCGGGATGGACCTGGACGTGACGGTGTTTGATGCGGCCGGCAGTCAAATCGCCGTTGACACCAGCGGCATTGACGCTTCCCTGAGTTTCATGCCCAACATTGGTGAAACGTACACCATTCGTGTGGAGGTCGGCGGCGCAAATGTCAGTACGACTACCGGTGCGCGCGGGGTGTATCTGCTCGAAGTGTCGGACGTCTCCAACGCGGCGGACTATCCGAACGACACCGACACTGTGCCGACGATCAGCTACGGCAACGACATCATCGCAGCCGTCGGCTCGACCGGCGATGTGGATGGATTTGTGTTCAGCGGCACGGCTGGCGATCGGATTCGGCTTGTCGTAAACGGCGGGTTGGACCGCGGTGTGAATGTGCAACCGCGATTGCGCATGACCGGTCCCGGCAATGTGTTGCTAGTTGATACCAACAGTTCCGACAACATCGTCATTCAGGATTTCGTCCTGCCCGACACCGGGTTGTACCGCATTGAGATCAGCAGCATCAACAATACAGTTGGCCCCTACGCGTTGCGATTGAGTGACCAGCCGACGGAGCGCTTGAATCCGACCGCGTTGCAGTCCGGTGTACCGGTGTTGGGTACGTTGTCGCCGGGCGGGGATGAGGATATTTACCAATTCACTTACGAGGCGGGACAGATTGTGAATCTGTCGGCGTTACGGCTCGGCGATTTTACGGATCTGGATTTGCAACTCTTCTCGCCGGTGGGCACTTTGCTTTTCACAGCGACGGGCAGCCCAGCGTCGTTGAGTGAATTCACATTGCCGGAGGCCGGGCAATATATCGTCGTGGTTCGACGGCAAGGTGTGCGGACAAGTGGCTACCTGTTGGATTTCACTGCGCGCGCCGATGGCACGCCCGCACCGCAGGACCATGTCGAAGGCGAAGTTGATCAATCGGTTACCCCACCCGCGCCGCCTTTCGCATCAGTCATCCCGACGCTTGAAGGCGAAGCCCCGACGCCGCCTGTGACGTTCCCGGTTCCCATTCCAGGTTTTGATGAACCCGCGCCGATCACATTGGACTTCGGCTCAGCCGTGATTGTGTCGTTCCCCAGTGGCGCTGGTGAGCAGGCGTTTGAACTGGCTGTCACCGCAGGTGATGTCATCAATGTGGCCGCGATTGCTAACGACCGGTTCAACATCGGCGCGTTCCGTATGGAATCACCCGCCGGTGTTGTGGTCGCTTCGTCATCCGGCGGCAATGTGCAGGTGGCTGATCTGCCGGTGCATGAAACCGGCGTGTATACGATCATCATCGAGGGCGCGGGCGAAGGCGGTATGAAAGTGTCGGCCGGCAGTCGGCTTGCCGCCGGGCTGGTCGATCTTGTGCTCGATGGCGACCCGACGACGTTCCAGTTAGCTGGTCCATCCGATGGTCGCGTGTTCCGCTTGTCTCTGGGTACGGCGGCGACCGTGAACCTGAATGTTGACGCCATCAACCCCCTCATGTTCGACACGAATCTGACGCTTGTCGGCACGCATGGCGAGATTCTGCATGGCCCGGCCACGTCGAATCTCACCGACCTTCATTTGCTCGCGCCGGGTGACTACTTCCTATTCGTTCGTGCCAACGGATTAAACGCCTACGGCGGCGGGACGGTGTCCGTCACTACAGGCACACCGGTGGTCTTGCCGAGTCCGGTTGCCAATCCGACAATCAACTTTGGTGACAATGTCGCCGGTTCCATCGCCAATGTCGGCGATGACTTCCGACGCACATTCACCGTGTCACCCGGGCAGGAAGGTCAACCCGTCTCCATCGTGTTGACGGCTCCGGCAAACGGACGCGGGACCGTGCTCGAGGTGTTCGGCCCCGACAACGTTCGACTGGCTGTGACCAGCATTGCCAACGCCTTCGGCAGCCGGGCCACGCTGATTGATGATCTGATTCTACCCATCGCCGGCGACTACACCATTCGGGTGCGCGAGTCGGGCGACGATCAGACGATGGACTTCACACTCGCGGTTAGTGACCTTCCGATTGAAGCGCCATTGCCCATTGATTACAACACGACCATCAACGGCGCGACGTCGATTGATCCCATCGCTGATCAGGATGAATACACCTTCGTCGGTCAAAAAGACAACGTGGTGATCGTGGAGTTGCTCAGCGGCGCGGTGGATTTTGAATTGTTCGATCCGTTGGGGAACACGATTGGTGGTTCGGGCAATGCTGACACGTTGATCAATCTCGTAACGCTTCACGCGGACGGCACGTATTTGATTCGCGTGGAGCCACAGGGGCCCTCGAATGACACCCGGCCGGACGACACGGGCAGCTACAGTTTTATCGTGCACAACCCTGAGCGGGAACCGGCTCCGCAATCGGTCAACTTTGGTGAAACCATTCAGATCGATATTTCGATTCGAGGCACGTTGGCTTTGATTGAGTTCGAGGTGGAAAACCAGCATCTGGGCAAACCGGTCTCCATCACCGTGTCGCCGCCCTTCAATGCACAAAACAGTTTCGGCCACGACCTGAGCTTGTTCAATCCTGACGGCGAACTGGTCGATTCCGTGCTCTTCGCGAACGCGTTTGGCAGCCGGGCGGTTGAACTTGACGATGTCATGTTGAATCAGACCGGTACATGGCTCATCCGGTATCAGGAGTTCGGGAACGACCAGACGGGTAGCGTAACGGTCGGCCTCAGTGATCAGCCGATTGAAGACCCGACCCCGATCCCATTCGACACACCGACCAATGGCATACTAGACCCACTAGGCGACGTGGATGAATTCATCTTCACCGGAACAGCCGGTAGCGTGGTCACGCCTGAACTGACCTCGGGTGCATTTGATCTGACCTTGATCAAGGCCGACGACGGCACAGTCGTTGCTGGTTCGGCGACGAACAACACCATTCTGGATCGCATCGTGTTGCCGGAGGACGGCGACTACATCGTCCGCATCGAAACGCAAGGCAATCCGGGCGGAGCGACCACCTTGGATGACATCGGCAACTACACCGTCGTGGTATGGAATCCGAACCGCACACCCGTGCCAGTACCCATTGGTTTTGGACAGACCGCGCAGGCGGACATTCTGATTCGTGGTGATGTTGTTGAACTTTCATTCGACGTGGCCGCGCAGCATGTGGGCGAGCCGGTGTCGATCACCGCGTCAGGGCCGTTCTCCGCGCAGAATGGTTTCGGGCACGTGCTGGAGTTGCTCGACCCGAACGGCACATTGGTGGACAGCGTGCTCTTCGCCAACGCGTTTGGCAATCGGGCCGTTGAGTTGGACGATGTTGTGCTCACCGACGAAGGCACATGGATCATCCGGTATCAGGAGTTCGGGAATGATCAGACGGGTAGTGTGCTGATTGGCCTGAGCGATCAACCCATTGATACGCCGACCACCGTGCCGTTCAACACGGTAGTCAACGGCGTGACGGCGTTGGATCCGCTCGCTGATGTGGACGAGTTCAGTTTCAACGGCACTGCGGGCCAGATCGTCACGATCGAATTGTTGACCGGGCTTGTGGACTTCACGCTGTTCAAAGCGGATGGCACACTCGTTGCAGGTAGCGGCAATGCCGATGCGTTGCTCGACCAAATCGTGCTGCCGGAGGATGGGCAATACATCCTTCGCGTGGAATCGCCAGGTCCGCCAAGCGGTGATACGAGACTGGACGACCTCGACACCTACAGTTTTGTGATCTTCACACCGGATCAGGATCCGACCCCCATCGCTATCAATTTCGGTGAGGAATTGCCAGGCGAGATCGGCGTGCGCGGTGATTTTGTCACGTACCAGTTGACGGTCACCGCGGCGGAGGTCGGCAAACCTGTGCGCATTGTCCTTTCGCCGCCGATCACAGGCAGCCTGAGTTTTGGCCCGATCCTTGAACTGTTCGGACCGGACGGCAACCTGCTGACGGTGACGTCAACCAGCAACGGGTTTGGTAGCCGGGCGGCGATGATCGACAACTACCGGCTCCCAGCGGCCGGTGATTACCTGATCCGCGTGCGCGACACCGGCGATAACGACACAGCCACGTTCACCCTCGGCGTCAGTGATACACCCATCGCCGCGGGCACGGAGCCGATTGTGATCGATGCCCCGCCATTGGCGCGGCAGATCACACCGATGGCGGACGTTGATCGATACACCTTTGATGCTTTGCGTGGTCAAACTTTCGATGTGTCGGTACTTTCGCAGTCTGGGAATCTGCCGTCGGTCAGTCGAATCGTCGATCAGTTTGAATTCACCCGTGTTGCCGGTGTCAACAGCGGCAACAACACGTCGATTTCCAGCTTTGTCGCGCCGGCTGACGGTACATACATCATCGAAGTGAAAGCGCGCGGTGGGCTGATTGACACCACCCCCGATGAAACCGGCGATTACACCATCGAACTGATGCAGATACCTGTCAACCTGCCGCCGGTGGCCGTGGACGATGGGTTCGACAGCTTTGAGAACATCTCGTTGCTGATCAATATCGCCGACCTGCTTGCCAATGATTTCGACCCGGAAGGTCAGCCTGTTCAACTCGTTGCGTTCACACAACCGTCCGAAAGCGGCACGCTGGTCGACAACAGCGACGGCACACTCACCTACACGCCTGTGACCGACTTCACCGGGACGGAAACCTTCACCTACACCATCACTGACGAAACCGGTGTGGGGACTGACACCGCGTTGGTGACCATCAACGTAGACGAGCAAAGCTCGCCTGATCTCGTGCCGTTGAGCCTGGTCATCGTCGCAGATCAGTCTGCCAAGCAACTCACCATCGACTGGGACGTGACCAACCAGGGCAATCAGGCGGCGGCCGGCGGCTTCCGTGAGCGCGTGTTCATCCGCAACCTGACCACCAACGAAGTGGTGCTCAACACGCTGGTTGATCAGATTGCCGACGTCCCGGTTGGCGGAACGGTGTCGAACGGGTTGGTCACGACCGTGCCCACCGCCGGTCGGTTCTCTGTGCAGATTATCACCGATGCCGATGACATCTTCTTCGAATTTAATGCAGGCGGGCACGACGCAGCGGAAGCGAACAACACGATCACCGATGAAGTGGTCATCGAAGGCGCTGACCTGGTGGTGACCGACGTCATTGTGCCGACGGAACTTCTGGTTGGCGATCCGATCACACTCGACGTGTCCTGGACGGTAGCGAACCAGGGGCCGGCGACCGGTGACTTCGCCGACTGGTCGGACCGGGTGGTCTTCTCGCAGAACAACATCTTCGGCGACGGTGACGACGTGGTGCTTGGCGATTTTGTGCACAGTGGCGCCGTCACACCAGGAAGCACCTACAACAACGCTCAATCGGTTACTCTTCCGGGAGGACTGACCGGCACGTTCAATCTGTTCATTGTCACCGACGCAAACAATGAAGTGATCGAACCCGACGGCGAATCCAACAATGTGTCAGCCCCCGTGCCGGTCAGTGTCACCGTTCCTTTCGCTGACCTGATCGTTGAAATCGTCACGGTCACACCCGCCGATCCGTTCGACGGCGATTCGGTCAACGTGACGTGGCGGGTTCGCAATCAGGGCGTGGGTGTTACGAACACGTCACTCTGGTTTGACCGCATTGTTCTGTCAGACGACGATGTTCTCGACGCGCTCGACGTGGAGTTGGCGGTTGCGCAACACACCGGCTCATTGGGGATCGACCAGACCTACACCAACTCGGTCGACGTCACCCTACCTCGCCTGATCGGCGGAGCGTTTCACGTATTTGTCGTGACTGATCATGACAATCGCGTATTTGAACTGGACCGCGACGACAACAATCCCGGCCGAACCAACGAACCCATCAACGTTACGCAGCGGCCGCCTCCGGATTTGATCGTAACC
>JANQKH010000116.1 GCA_028281215.1 Phycisphaeraceae bacterium
GGCAGTGGCACAGCGGTTTTCTGCCGAGCCGATTCCAGGGCGTCTATTTTCACAGTAAAGGCGACCCCGTGCTCTACCTTGGCAAGCCGGCCGGCGTCACCAAAGAGCAGCAGCGCGACGTCGTCAGCGCGGTGCAGGAACTCAACGGCCTGCACAACCAACAGGTGCGCGATCCGGAGATCGACACGCGCATCGCCGCGTATGAAATGGCGTTTCGTATGCAGACATCGGTGCCTGAACTGGTTGATTTCAAAGACGAACCCAAACACATTCTCGACTTGTACGGCACCAAGGGCGCCGATGGGTCATTCGCCGCCAATTGCCTGCTCGCGCGACGGCTCGCCGAGCGCGGTACACGCTTCATCCAACTGTACCATCGCGGCTGGGACCACCACGGCGGGGTCAAAGGCGGCGTGATGAAAACCGGCAGCCTTGTCGATCAGGGCGCGGCCGCACTGATCAAGGATCTCAAACAACGCGGCATGCTGGACGACACGCTGGTTATCTGCGGTGGCGAGTTCGGCCGAACCCCGATGGCGCAAGGCTCCGGTCGCGACCACCACATCAAGGGTTTCTCCTGCTGGCTCGCCGGCGGCGGGATCAAGGGCGGTACGAACTACGGCAATACCGACGACCTCGGCTACAACGCTGTCGAAAACATCGTCGAAGTTCACGACCTCCATGCCACGATGCTCCACCTACTCGGCATCGATCACCTGAAACTGACCGTTCGCTTCCAGGGCCGCGATTTTCGGCTGACGGATGTACACGGCCATGTGGTCAAGGAAATCCTCACATAAGTCAATCGTGGGTGGCTTATTGGCCGGCCGAAGGATGGGATTTTCGGCCCGGTTGATAGACGTTCTGGGGATTAATCTGCTTGAAGGGAATGCCGTTCGCTTTCGCCCAGCGCAGGGTTTTCACACGTTCGATCACCGCCAACGCACCTTCGACTGTGTAGTCCTGATTGCTGATTCCTTCGCGTTCACGTTCCGCAATGAGAGAACGGGCAAGTGCGTACCGACCGATGTCGTGTGCCTGCTTGATCTGCTGGAGAAGTTCTTCGTCGCGCAGTCGCCGGTGAGTGCGCACCGTGATGGCATTGGGAGTCATATAAGGCTCGATCGCGCGCTCGATAAGTTGGACGATGGCATGCTCGTCTTCGCTGCCGATGGGGACCATTCTCGCGCCTTGCAAACGGAAATGATGAGCGCCGATATAGAGCCTCCCCTTTCGTTCTTCGGGGCCCCACACCCGCTGGCTGAGGCAAAACTCGATCGGTTGACCATCTTCACGCGTGGCGAGAAAGCAAATTGAACCGCCATCGCCGGGAAACATCACGCGGGTGATGGTGGGTTTCGGTTGCTCACGGACCAAAACCGATTCGCACCCGCCGGCCAGCAGGGCGATTGCCATCAATGTCGTCATGAGCGATATGGCGTTCATGGCTTGTTCTTTGTGTTGCGACCTTCGAATGGGGCGTTCGGTACGTTTTTTGTGGCTAGCCACTTTTTGAGATCTCGTTTGACCGTGGCGAATTCGGGGTTGTCCGCGAGGTTGGTCCATTCGTTGGGATCGTTGTCGTGATCATAAAGTTCTTCGCTGCCGTCGGCGTAGCGAATGTAGCGGCACCGTCCACTACGCAGAGCAAGGTTGTTGCGGCCATGGGTGGTGAGCGATAGTCGTTCCCACTTGCCACTCGGATTCTTCAACAACGGCGTCAAGATATCGCCTTCCAATTCTGCCTTCTTGGACGGGCCGGCGAAGTCGATCAGCGGCGGATGAAGACGACGCCGCAAAAAACAACACGACAATCAAGGCGAGGAGGCGGCGCATGTTGGGTTCTCGCTACGAAAAACAAAAAGAACGGTTCAGCAGGTTAGCGGTCTGCCGGCACGACGGTGACCGGCCAGTGCGATTTTCGCAGGACGCCGTCGGTTACACTGCCGACGAGCAACTCGTATAGCGCGCCGTGTCCGTGTGAGCCCATGACAATCGCGTCCGCGTCGAGTCGTTGGGCTTCTTCGAGTAGTTTTTCAATAGTCTCGCCGGAAACCAGCAACCCTTCGGCATCAATCTGTTGCTCGTTGATTTGCGCGGCATACGACTGAATACGGCGGTGTTCGTCGCGCAGTTCTTCAGCACGGAAGTCGCGTTCGTGTTGCGGACCCGGCTGGTAGGTGACAAACGACGGTTCCGGCGCCGCCACGTGAATGATGTAGACCTTCGCGCCGAACGCCCCGGCTAACTTCGCTGCGTGATCGAGTACGGCCTGCGTCACATCGGAAAAATCAATGGCGGCGATGATGGTTTGCATGATGCACCTCGCGTGATGCGTGCATTATAGACATGCAGATACCCCGGACGGCGGCGTGCACCGACACGTGATCAGCGTGCGGATTTGCTCATCGAATCGCAGAACGAACAGGGTGAAATGAGTGGCGCCGTTGCCTCGCAACTGTCTATGGACATCATCCGGATTCACTGCTTTTCCTCGCGTTTTGATGGTCACCTCGCCGCCGTCGTTCTGTTTGAGCCAGGCTTTGACTTTCTTTGGCCGCCACGGCAACTGTTCAATGACCTTGAAGGTAGTGAGCCAGGGCGAATCCACGGCCTCGTTTCCAGTCAGTACGCCAAGCGCTGGATGAATCAATTGCAGGTTGTGACGATCACAAATGACATGCAACAACCGGGCGCGCTCCGCAGTGGCGTCGACGGTAAACAAGAACTGTTGCATATCTCCAATCGGTGGTTCGGCGGGCTGACCTTCCAGCGTCGCGCCATTGGGTAATAGCGTGGCGCGACTGGAGCAATTTCCGGCAAGTGCGCCCGTCCAAAGCACAGCTTGCACAAGTCGGCCGTGCTCGCTTATGAATTCCAGTTCGTGTTGCTGAATGTGATTGGTTAACCCGTCAGCAAGGTCATCGTGATCGATGCCCGGTCCAAGTTTGATCGCGCCGGACGGGATGCGATCGCAGAGTTGTCGGAGGAATGCAGGGTTCGGTTGGTAGTCAGCAAAAAGCCAGGTTCGGTCGTCACCTTGCCGGCGGGCGGGGTCGATGTGATACAGGTACCTGCTCGCTTGGTTGGCGGACAACTGGTCGAGCCAGTTCTCTGCGGTCATGCAGAGGGTTTTGCAGCCGGCATTGCACTGCGCCATCAAGGTCCGAACCGGATCGGCATCAATGGCGATGACATCCAGCTCGTTTTCGGTCAGTGCCATGCTGTCCCCGCCGATGCCGCAGCACAGGTCGACGATTGGCCCTTTGTTGGTGTCCGATGCAAGGGCCGCAAAACGCTTGGCCTTGTGCTGTGCAATCTGAAACGATGAGGCTTGTTCGATGCCCTCCGGATCGGCGAGCAATCGATCGGCATGGTCGGGAAACTTGATTGCCGCCCGGTTTCGAGCTTCGGCGAGTTGAAGCGCGATGCGAACGGTGTCTGCGTCATGCTGTTTGCGCAATTGTGCGACGGCGGCGACACCGTCCGGCTGGTTGGCCTTCTCAATACATTGGCGAGCCTGGGCGAGCAATGCCGTGCATTCCGGTTCCAGCATGCGTTGCCAGATGTCGACTGCGGTTGACATGATGGGATTATTGCATTTTTCGAATACTCGAACAGATTCCCGAACAACTGGACCGGTTCGGTCGATAAAACTGTATGGCCCGCATGTTCTGCAACCAATGCAAATACAACCTTCGCGGACTGACTGATCACGTCTGCCCGGAGTGCGGCGCCGAGTTTGATCCAGCCAACGTGGAAACCTTCAGCAAGTATGGTCCGAATGTGTTGATCGAAACCTACCAGAAGGTTGAGCCGGCCATCAAACTTCTTGCCTTCATTGCGTTTGCGTTACTGGCTTCCTTGTTTGCCGTGACGGTGGTGGCATTGGTGTGCGTCGGGTCCTTTTTATAGACATGACCAAGTTGCAGCAGTTTGCAAGCAGCCGATCAATCCCCGATTCCACATGCATCGCTTACCGTCTGGCGTACTGCTTGTTGTAATACTCCCGATACGCGCCGCTCTTCACATTCCGCCACCAGGGTTCGTTGTCGATGTACCACTTGACAGTGGATTCCAACGCGGCCGGCCAGGCGCTGCGGGTTGGTTCCCAGCCGAGATCTGTTTTGATTTTCGTGGCATCAATGGCGTAGCGGCGGTCGTGGCCGAGGCGGTCCTTGACGTGTTCGATCATGTCCTTGCCTTTGCCCATCACTTCGAGAATCGCGTGCGTTAGTTGAAGGTTAGACCGCTCGTTGTTGCCGCCGATGTTGTAGGTCTCACCGGCCGCGCCGTTTTCCAAAACGGCAAGCACGGCTTCGCAATGATCATCGACGTGTAACCAGTCGCGCACGTTGCTGCCGTCGCCGTACAGCGGCACTTTCTGGCCTTCGATCAAATTGGTGACGAACAGAGGGATTACTTTTTCGGGGAACTGGTAAGGCCCGAAATTGTTGGAACAGTTGGTGATGCAAATGTTCATGCCGAAGGTGTGATGGTAGGCGCGCACCAGCATGTCTGAACCGGCCTTGCTTGCCGAGTAGGGGCTGCTCGGCGCGTAAGGTGTGGTCTCATTGAATTTCAGGTTCGGCTGATCGAGAGGGAGGTCGCCGTACACTTCATCGGTCGACACATGAATGAATCGCTTCTGGTTGCCAGGGTCCACGCGCCGCATGGCATCGAGCAGTGTCATGGTGCCGAGCACGTTGGTTTCAACGAACGGTCGAGCGTCGAGGATGGACCGATCGACGTGGCTCTCCGCCGCCATGTGGACGACGGCGTCCATATCGGGAAGTAGCGACTGAACCAGTTCCATGTCGTTGATGCTTCCGTGAACAAACTTGTACCGCGGGTCTTCTTCAAGGTCGGCCAGGTTTTGCGGGTTGCCTGAATAGGTGAGGGCATCGAGGTTGGTCACCTTGCAATCGGGGCGATGGCGCAGGACGAAACGTACGAAGTTGGAGCCGATGAAACCACTGCCGCCAGTCAGGAGGATGTGTTGCATGCTTGGATTCTAGGAGATCGCGTCGCGTCGACAACCGCGACGATTCAATCCCGTTCCAGTCGGGGCAACACCTTGGCGAGATTGTCCTTCCAGTGCGGGGACGGACCTAGTTCCTGCTCGGCTTTAGTTAGCGAGGTGACGCTGTATTTCGGCCGAGCGGCGGGCGTGGGATACTCGTCCGTGGTGCAGGGATGGATGGGACAGGCGTTGTCGATGGATTGGGCGACCTCGCAGGCCAACTCGTACCACGTGGCGGTTCCGCCGTCGCTGATGTTGTAGTTGCCCGTCGCGCCCGCGCGGAGCAATCGAAGGGTGGAAAGGGCGAGGTATTCGGCGCTGGTCGGTCGGCCGCGCTGGTCATCGATGACGTTCAAGCTGGGTTTGGCGCACACGAGTTGAGCGATGGTGCGGACGAAATTGTTGCCCCAAGGCGCGTACATCCAACTGGTGCGGATCATCAGGTAACGACAGCCTGATTGTTGCAGCGCCTCCTCGCCGAGGAGTTTGCTTTTTCCGTAGACGTTGAGCGGTTCGGTCGGCGCATCGACCTCGTAAGGATCTCGGGCCTGTCCATTGAACACGTAATCGCTGCTGTAGTGGATGAGTGTCGCACCGACGCGGCCGCAGCGTTCAGCCAACAGCTGAACGCCGAGTGCATTCACATCATGGGCGCGTCGGAAGTTGGTTTCACCTCCGTCCACATCCGTCCAGGAAGCGCAATTGATGACCACCGGGTGGTCGCCGGTAATGTAGCGCGTCACCGAAGCATTGCTGGTGATGTCAAGTTGGTTGGATGAGGTACTGATGCAGTCAAGGCCTTGCTCAGCGAGCAATCGTCGCCACGCGGTGCCGAGCATGCCACGGCCGCCGACGACCAGGAACGGACCGGTTTGATGTGCCGTGCGCGATGCGGTGCTTGCGTATGTGGAAACGTGAGTCATGACGATGTTCAAGCCTGTGGGACACGGCGTTGCACCTGATCAAAGTCAGGTGACCGTTTCGTATGCAATATGTTCAGGCTTGCTCTCCCTTCCTGTTTCAGTCGCGTGGTCTTCCCTACTCATGCGACTTTTTTTACTTGTTCTCCACTGTCCACGGAAACCCGTCCACACTATCAAACGCGCGGCGGTCTTCGTCCGGATCATTTGGGTTGTAGGCGTGTGTGACGTAGTACAGCAGGCCGCAAGGCTCTGGGCCGACCGTGGCTCCGCCGTGCCACAGAGGTGGCGGGATGATCAATGTGCCCGGTCGCTTTTCGCCCATGATGCACGCCCATCGTTCGCCGGTCGTTTCGTGATAGACGCCGGCTTTGAGGCAACCGTGCAGGCAAAGCCAGAAGTCGGTCTGTTGGTGGTGGCGATGCCAGGCTTTAATCACGTTGGGGTACATGACCGAGTAATTCACTTGGCCGTGTTCGGTCATAACGCCTTGCATCTGGTTCATCACCGACCAACCTCGATCGTCGGCGAAGAACGCTGTGGGAACGAAGACCGGTTCGCACTCGGCCATCGCATGCGACCACGCCGCCGCCAGGTCGCTGTCGCGCCAAACCCTGGGTGATTGAATCGGCGTCGGTGGGGATGTCATCGTCGGTGTGCTCATGCTTCTGCGGTCATCAAAACTAAACAGTCAGGCAGTCACGGTTTCAGCGGGTTTGAAATCCTTGTGATTGGCGCCGCCCTCGGCGACAAGATTCGTGGCGCGCACCAGGCTTTCAAATGTGCCGGCATCGGTCCACCAGCCTTCGACAATGCCGTGCGTCAGATCGCCGCGGTCGAGGTAATACTTCAGCACGTCGGTGATTTCGAGTTCGCCCCGATCTGAGGGCGACAGTTGATTGCACATGTCGAACACGTCGGCGTCGAAGAAATAGATGCCGGTGATCGCCATGTCGCTCGGTGGATTGGCCGGCTTCTCGATCACTTCGACGACGCGACCGGTCAGCGGATCGTCATTGTCGAACCGCACGACGCCGAAGCGTTCGGGATCATCGACTTTTTTGAGATTGATCCTCGCGCCGCTGGTTTGCGTGAAAAACTCTCCGGCTGTCCTGCGGATGTTGCCTTCCAGAATGTTGTCGCCAAGGATAACGCAGATTTTGCTGCCGTCTGCGAAGTCTTCAGCCAGTTTCAGCGCGTCGGCGATGCCGCCTTCACCTTCCTGGTAGGCATATTCGAGGTGTCGGACGCCGAGTTGTTTGCCGTTCTTGAGCAATTTGAGAAAGTCGCCGGCGTGTTCCCCACCGGTGACGATCAGAATCTCATCGATGCCGGCGTTGACCAGGCATTCGATGGGGTAGTAAATCATCGGTCGATCGTAGACCGGCAGCAGGTGCTTGTTGGTGACAAGCGTCAGCGGTCGAAGCCGCGTACCCAAGCCGCCTGCGAGAATGACGCCTTTCATGGTGGGGACTCCCTGATTCGATGCGTCGATCGCCGATAATTAAGCGTCTGCCGCATGCATTGCCGTTCATACGGACGCCTTCCTCTTAAAGATCGGTCACCCCGGCTTGGCACCTTGGCTGTCCATCGCCGGAACTTAGATTATTCGGACGATTTCACGCTGCCGATCAGATCGTGTTTGGTCAGAAATTTTCGCAAGTCCTGCCAGTAGACCAGATCGTCCGGTGGAAAATCGTTGTGGCCGCACGAATACTCGATGAATGTTCCATGCTTGGCAAGCCCTGCGAGGTGTTTTCCATGAGAGTGTGGAATGATGTGATCGTTCAGGCCGTGAAAAATCAGGATCGGACAATCAAGGGAGCGGATGGTTTGCTCATTGTCGTAGGGGTCGCGCACGGCGAAAGCGGGGAGAGCATATTTCGCAGCCATTTTCTTCATGCTGATGAATGTCGACTGGACGATCAGTGCGGCCGGCGGGCGTTGCTCGGCAAGCGAACAGACCACACCACCGCCGAGGCTTCGGCCGTGCAGGATGATGCGCTGGCTGTCAACTTCCGGCTTGGCGGCGAGGAGGTCGTAGGCTTTGACAAAGTCGTCTGTGATCGCGTCCTGTGACGGTGAGCCTGCGCTGCGGCCATAACCGCGGAATTCGCAAAGCAGCACGCCGATTCCCATGAAGCGGTATTGATTCAAGGCTTGAACATTGTTGTCGATCAACTCGGCATTGCCGTGCGCAAAGATGACCGCTGGTCCCGGCGACGAGGCCGTTCGGCCGAACCCGGGCATGTACCACGCTTCAACTTTGCCTTCGGGCGAATCGATCCAAATCTGTTCGAGATCTTGAACGGTACGCTTGGCCGCGGGGTTGGGCTGAGCGAACTCGCGCGGGTAGATCATCTTGCGTTGCAGCGCGCAACCCACAACAAGCCACGTGCCGTATAGGACAATGAAAAAGACAACCATACGCCGAATGCCTCGAAACCAGAGCGGTCGGACGGGTTTGCCGGATTGTTTGATTTTTGCAGGCATGGGTGGATTCGCACGCGGTGATCCATGGCATTGTATGCTGTGAGTCTCGACAGTTTCATTGTCATGAAGCAATGAGAAGACGCAAGGTTGAACAATATGAGCGAATCTGATCCGTACTACCCATCCGAGGGCGAAGAAGTTCCCAAGCCGAAGCCTTCAGCATTCAGCGCCCGCGTGCCTGAGTCGGTCAATCGTGGTGTGTTCAGCACCGGCGCGATCGTGGTGACGGGCGCCAGTGAATTCGTCATTGATTTCATTCTTCGAATGGGTCGCCCGCATCAGGTAGTCGCGCGCGTCATTCTGCCGCATGCCGCGATGGGGCGGGTGGTGGAAGCGCTGCGCGACAATTTGGAGAAGTACGAAGAGAAGTTTGGCCCCTGCCCGCGATTGCCCAAGCCCGACAAGAAAACGGAAAAAAAACAAAAGAAGCCGAATATTCAGGAAATCTACGATGACCTCCGGCTGCCGGATGAAACTCTCAGCGGCAACTATGCCAACGGCGTGATGATTGGTCATTCGATGTCGGAGTTTTCGTTCGATTTCGTCACCAACTTCTTCCCTCATTCATGTGTGTCGCAGCGCGTGTTTCTCGCAGCGGCGCAGGTGCCCTCATTGCTCGAATCGCTCGACAACACGTTCAAGGGTTTTCAAAAGCGTGTGGCTGAGCAACAGAACAAAGAGTCGAACCCGGACAAGTCCACTTCGCCGTCCAACGAAAACGAGGGCGGCGGACAAACTGACGCAGACTCGGACTCGAAAGCGCAGTCAGACACCGGTGAGGATGAAGTTTCCCCGTGAACGCCGCGCGAACCGCAACTGAATTTGGATCGAATCGGACGAAGCTTCCGTCGCCTGTTTCAACGTAGAATCAAACGATGCCGGAGAACGACGAACTGACGACGGATATGCTGATCTGGGCGTACAGCCATGGCATTTTTCCCATGGCTGATTCGCGGCACGGTCGACTGAACTGGTACAGCGCCGATCCCCGCGCGATTCTGCCGCTGGACCAGTTTCGTACATCACGTTCCCTGCGTAAACGTGTCCGCCGAGGGGATTACACCATTCGTTTTGACTCGGCGTTTGAACAAGTGATCCGCCATTGCGCGCATCCGCGCCGGTATGAGGGCGAAACATGGATCAATGATCAGATCATCGAAACCTATACCGACCTGCACGTCGAAGGCTTCGCCCATTGCGTGGAAGCATGGCGACCCGTTGGCGTCAACGATGAGCCGGCGCATGATGCGAACAACGAACCAATTCGCCCGTTCCAACAAGACGGCGAGGAATTAGTTGGTGGGTTGTACGGGGTTTCGCTGGCCGGCGCTTTCTTCGGCGAGTCGATGTTCGCTCTAGCCACCGACGCATCCAAAGTCTGCCTGGTGCATCTGGTTGAGCATCTTAAAGCGCGTGGGTTTGTGTTGTTGGATTCACAGATGAACAGTGCGCACATGGCCCAGTTCGGTACGGTCGATATCCCGCGCGAGGTGTACCTGGAGAAACTCCAGCACGCGCTTTCGTGTGATGTGGATTGGTGAGTGGCGGCCGGTCTTCAAACGCGCGTTGGCTTTTCGTATCGCTGCTCGCGCTGTTCGACCAGCGTTTTGAGCAGGGCTTCGCGCCGGTACGGCACCATTCGTCCGAGGATGGTCTCAAAGTTCGCGCACGAGATGCGCTTGAACACCTTTGGTTCGATGTTCATCGCCTTGAGCATGGAACGGTGTCGCCATGCAGCGACCCGAACCAACACGGCATGCAGACTGCGGAGCCGCCATCGGCGAAGATTGCGGCGAATGAAATTGAAGTCGGCGTACTCCGCTGTCAGTCGTTCGCTGTGGAAGGCGATGTGTTGTTCCTGATCGGTCATGAGTTGCCGTAACACGCCGTTGAGCACAACGTCACTTGATTGATCGAATAGCATACGATTGAGTGTCAGGGTGACAATCTCGCTAATCAACACGATAGAAAGTTCAAACCGAACGCCCAATGGCCGCGTGATTCCACGAAGTAGTGATCGAAGCGAATCGGCAGGGATGCTCGACTGGCCACGCTGTTCCAGCCATCGCTGGACGTTCGCCTGATGGTGTTCCTCTTCGCGGATGAACAGGCGGAGCGACTGAATGTAGGCTGGGTCATCGGCGCACTGTGCGGTTGCTCGATCAACCAGTCTGCTTCGGCCGGCGCGGTCAAATCCGGTTTGCCAATCGAGGAATTGTCCAATTGCCGAGCACGCCGGTTCCGCGGGCGGGGTGTTTTCATCATCGTTCCAGATGATCGCGGCGCGCTGATGCCGATTGTAGAGAAAGTGGCACAACCAGAATCGGCTTCGTGGCCATTCGTGGTCCATCATGACGTGACGTCTCATCGTTTTTCCTTCTTCCCTTCTCGGCCGTCCTGTTTCCGGATTGTGTTCCATGTCCTTCATCGGACGGCAAACGGGGCATGCGTTAGAATTGCCTGCCAATCTATTCGCAATTGGTGTCGCGTGTGTTCGTGCGAATTGTTTAAGGATCGTCAAACATGTCCGATTACACGTTCTCGTTCGGCCCATGGAATATTCATGAAGGCGCGGACCCCTTCGGCCCTCCGATTCGGCCCACTATCGCTTTTGCCGAGAAAATCAAACTGTTCAAAGGCATGGGATTCGACGCAGTCATGCTGCACGATGACGATGCCGTGCCTGACATCGATCAGAAATCTTCGGCACAGGTCGAGCAAGAGGCGGCGAAACTCAAGGCCATGCTCGATGGCGAAGGGCTCGTCGCCGAAATTGTGGCGCCGCGCTTATGGGAAGACGCCCGCGGCGCGGACGGGGCGTTCACCGCGAACGATCAAGCTACCAGGCAGTGGGCGATTGAACGGTCCAAACGATGCGCTGATGTCTGCCGCGCGATGGGGACCGATCTGATGGTCCTCTGGCTTGCCCGTGAAGGTACGTATGTGCGCGAGGCAAAAAGCGCCATCAAGTCCCACAGGTATTTGATTGATGCGATCAACGCCATCCTGGAGCACGACCCGGGCATTCGGATCGCGATCGAACCCAAGCCCAACGAGCCGATGGACCACGCTTACATCCCCTCGATTGGGCACGCGCTGGCGATCGCCCATCAGACAGCCGACCCGGTTCGCGTTGGCGGCCTGATTGAGACGGCCCACTCGCAATTGGCCGGTTTCGACGCCTCGGATGACATGGCGTTCGCCCTTCAGGCGGGCAAGCTCTGGTCTGTGCATCTGAACGATCAGAACGGCCTCAAATACGACCAGGACAAGTCGTTCGGCTCATCCAACCTGCGGGCTGCGTTCAATCAGGTTCGTGTGTTGGAAGAGGCCGACTACGTCGGCAGCGGGGGAATGGTGGCGTTCGATGTCAAAGCCATGCGAACCCAGCCCGCGGCGCTGGCCACGAAGCATTTGACCAACAGCCGCCAGATTTTCCTTCATCTGGTCGAGAAAGTCCGCACTTGGGATCGGAATCTCGAACGGCAGTGCATTGACGCCTGTGACTATGAGTCGCTGGAATTGGCTGTCGTGGAGCACCTGATGGGGGTATGATTGGAAGCGGTTGGATAGTTGAGGTTCGAGGCAGGGCACGCCGGTCCGCAGCAAATGGGAAAAAGCGGACACCAAACGAGAAAACACCATGGCAGTCCGCATGGAGCTCGCGAGAATTCTGATCCGTGAAACCGTCGATGCGCATGTGGTCTACCTGCGTGAAATGGACGGCGAACGGGTTTTTCCCATCGTCATCGGCGTCAATGAAGCGCTGGCGATTAACCGTCGTTTGATGGGTGAAGCCCCGCCGCGGCCACAAACCCACGAATTGCTCGCCAATATCCTTGAAGAACTCGGTTGGCGGATTGACCACATTTTGATTAACGATCTTCGCGATCACACCTTTTTCGCCCGGTTGTTTCTCCAGCACGCCGAGTCGGGTGAAATCCGCGAAATCGACTCCCGGCCCAGCGACGCCATCGCGTTGGGCATCGCCAATGATGTGCCGATTTTCGTTCAAGAGCACGTTCTCGATGAGGTCTGTCGGGGCGAATGATGGTCGCATGTTGACGATTGCCTCAACATTTCCACAGAATCTGCCCAAATCGCTTGAAACCAAGTTGACACGGCGAAATCGCTCATTACACTGTTCCGTCTGTCCCTATGGTGGGCCAGCTCGATTCTTGACGTTTCAGCCCCTTTTTTCGATGGGTGAGCACGCAGATGGCGGTAGCAGCCGGCACAATCCGAATTCGTATGGAAGCCTACGACCACCAGGCTTTGGACGCTTCCGCGAAGGAAATCGTCGACCACGCCAAGCGCACCAACGCTAAGGTGGCTGGGCCGATTCCTTTGCCGACACGCGTTGAGCGGTACACCGTGCTGCGGAGCCCGTTCGTCAATAAGAAGTCGCGTGAACAGTTTGAAATCAGAACCCACAAAAGAATCATCGACATCAAGGAACCCAATGCCCGCACGGTTGAAGCACTCAACCGCTTGGTGGTTCCCGCTGGCGTCTTTGTGAAAATCAAGGCTTGAGCTCAGTTTTGCTTTGAACAAGCTTGTAGCCCGGCGATCAGGTCCACAGCCCAATCGTTGTTTAACCCCAAGTAATCAAGCAGGTTTGATCCTCTGCTCACATGTGAGCAAGATCACGCCGTCGAGCGAATCGCCTTCGGCAACCTGGGAGGTTCAGCATCATGCCCGCAGCATTACTCGGTCGAAAAGTCGGAATGACCCGCCTTTATGATGAGGATGGGAAGAATGTTCCGGTCACGATCATTCAGGCCGGCCCGTGCGTGGTCAGCCAGATCAAGACTGAAGAAACCGACGGTTACAACGCGATCCAGATTGCGTTTGAAGATGTCAAAGGCCGCAACTCCACCATGCCGCTGATCGGTCACGATGGCAAGGCGGGGACCGGGCCCAAGCGTGTTCACCGAGAGTTCCGCGTTTCGGAAGATGAATTGGCCAACTACGAAGTCGGTCAATCGCTCAACGTGGATGCTTTTGCCGAATCCAAGTATGTCGATGTGATCGGCACAAGCAAGGGCAAAGGCTACGCCGGCACGATGAAACGGCACGGCTTCAAAGGCCAGCTCGCATCGCACGGCACCGAGCGCAAGCACCGCTCGCCCGGTTCGGTCGGTGGTCGCTCGGCTTACCTCGGCGGCGGCCGACCCAAAAAGGGCATCCGCATGGCCGGCCAGATGGGCAACGCCCGCGTGACCATCCGCAGTGTGGACGTGGTCAAGCGTGACAAAGACAAGAACCTGATCGTCGTGAAGGGGCCGGTTCCCGGTGCCAACGGCGGCTTGGTTGTGATACGAGAGGCTGTGCGTCTCTATAAATCGAAAGGAAATGAATAGGCGGTCCCGGCAGTGGGGCTGCTTGCCGTCAGGCGGGCCGTGAAAGGCACGGCCAAAATGACGTCGAAAGTCGTGCGAGTCCGTGCAACGCGTGGTTGAACGGACTCCGGGTAACGATACTGCGACGCCGCGACAAAACGGTTTATAGCCGAGTCGTATGGCACCAGATATCGAAGCCCGTCTCTCGTGAGTTTGATGAGACGGGTTGTGTTTTACGGCGAAAACAACGCACTTGGGTCCGTCACGGTTGGCACAGAGTTCGGCCGAAACCCAAACGTAGGTAATCACCGATGATTGAAGTCCCCGTCCACAATTCGAATGGCGAGCAGGTCGAAACCCTGCAAGTTGACGAGCAACTGCTCGGCGGCGCGGTGCGTTTTGAACTGCTGAAACAGGCGTATGTGCGAAGCCACGCCAATCGCCGTCAAGGTCACGAACCTCCAGCAGGCCGCGGATGTTTGTTGGCGCATCGGCCATCAACGCAGT
>JANQKH010000127.1 GCA_028281215.1 Phycisphaeraceae bacterium
ATCCCGGCAGACGCGGATCGACCTGATCGTGGCGGTGAACAAAGACCGCGTCCTTTCCCCTTGCGGTCGCTGCCGGGAGTTGCTGTTCCAAGTGGACCCGGCGAACGTGCGCACGCGCGTCATCGTCGCCGAAGACGAATGCATTGAACTGGGCGAACTACTTCCGCTGCACTGGATGGAAGGCTTGTCCGTTCGATGAAGGTTGAAGGGGCGGCGTCATGATTGCTGTGATTGACCTTCGTGGGCATTGGAACGAGGCGACGCGACATCGGGTTCATCTTCCGACCACGGCTCCACGTTCACGCTGGTCGTCAGTTCGCAAGTGATGTTGGAGCCTCGGAATGAGCCTGCGATCGGTGAGGCGTCCAGCGGATCGGCGCCGCTGGCGACCGCGACGTGCAGGTCGGCGACGGCGAGTCCGGTCGTGGGATCAAACCCGCGCCAACCGACGCCGGGCAGGTAAGCTTCAACCCATGCGTGCAGTTCATGCGACGCATCCCCGTCGGCGACAAAGTGATAACCACTGACAAACCGGGTTGCCAACCCACACAAGCGTAGCAGTTCCATCAGCACAACCGCCAGATCACGGCACGCGCCGACACCGCGGGTAAGCGTGTCGGCCGACGATCGCGGTAAACCATGATGCCGCGGTTCCACGCGTACTGCCTCGAACAGCCGGCGGTTCAAGTGGACCACCAGATCAAGCACGCTCTTTTGCGACTCGACATCAAACACGTGAAGTTCATCACGAAGCGGTTGCATATTGGATTCATCAGGCTGCCGACGAAATGGTGCAAGGTGTTCGATCTCCTTGACTGAATAGTCCACCGGCAGCGCGGCTTGCTCGGCATCCAGGAGATAATCAAACGGATTCGACCGCAACGTTTCAACCGTCGCCGACACGTCTACGTGCAACGCATCGGCCAGATCATGAAACCAAATCTGCGAATACGCGTTGCCCTGCGCATCCACGCCGCCCGTCTGTGTCACCGGCTGCGGTGTGATCGTGCACTTGTAATCCCGCAACCGCTGCGCCGGATTGGTCTGCGGCATCAACCGAATCACGTGCGGTTCAAGGAATACGTCGCGGTCATAGCGATATTCGGTTTGGTGCGTGATGTGTAGAAACATGGAAAATGCAAGGATTCAAGGCATGCGTGAGTTTGCCAAACAGAGTAGACCAACGATTCACCCACCCGCGCCGGCGGAATCGTCGTTACCCGTCGACCACGGCGCCCGCAGCCAGGTTCTGTTGAAGATCAATGGAACGGATGGCGAAAAACGTCTCAAAGATCGCTCGGCCGACGTGGTTGAGCTTGATCTGGAACGCATCGATGTATTCGTGCAACCCGCCTTTGATGATGTCTTCAGCTTGGGTGTACGCCATCTCCGAACGCAGCGCGCCCATCCGCCGTTCAGCCGGATTCGAGTGTGCGCCCAACGGCGTGCCGGTGATTGCATGCAGTGCCTCGTTGGCCTGCGTCAAACAGAACAACACCGCGCGTGGAAAGTGACGGTTCAACAACAGAAACTCCACCACACGGTCCGGCTGAATCCGCCCGAACGCCTGGCGGTACATCTCAAACGCGCTGGTCGATCGCAACAGCGACGCCCAGTGCAGACCGTCATACGGCGAGCCCACGTCCGACACCTTCGGCAGCAGAAT
>JANQKH010000151.1 GCA_028281215.1 Phycisphaeraceae bacterium
GTTCGCCGGTATCGCAGTCCAAGCCGGACGGCACATCGATGGCAAGCAAGGCTGCGCCGTCGCGGTGTAATTCATTGCAGGTGCGAATCACTTCGATCAGATGGCCGCGCACATCGCCGGTGAAACCGGTGCCCAGCAGGGCGTCGACGATCAGGTCGGCTGATCGCAATTCATCGAGATTGGCCGACAGCTGCGCTTCGTTGGTGATCAGCGTGGCGGGCAGATCCATGCGCTGGGCGATGTCGGCGTTGGTTTTGGCGTCGCCGGTCAGTTCAGCCGGATCTTTTGCCGAAAAGAGGGCGACTTCCACCCCGCTGTTATAGAGGTGCCGGGCGATCACGTAGCCGTCGCCGCCGTTGTTGCCGCCGCCGCAAAGCACCGCCACGCGCGGAATGTCATGCCGCAACATGCCTTGGTCGTCCAACTCTTCCAGCATGTCGAGCACGACATCGGCGGCGTTGCGACCGGCGTTTTCCATCAGCACCGCGCCGGCGATGCCCATCTGCTCGATCGCCAGACGATCCACCTCACGCACCTGTTCACGCGTCAAGAATTGCTCAGCCATGGTCCGCGACCTTCGCCCATCGTGGTTCAAACCGTTTCGCCGTCCGTTAAGGTCGCGACATGGTAACCGCCAATCGCACTATCATGCGAGCATCATGGCTCAAACCGAACTCACGCTCAAGCAGTTTCAGCAGCACATTCACGACCGCTACTTTGAAACCGACCACGCCCGCGGCACGCCGGCGACTTTTATGTGGTTTATCGAAGAAGTCGGTGAACTGGCGACCGCGCTGCAAAAAGCCGCCGGGCAGGGCGGGCAAACGTCCGGTGGGGAAAACCTGGCTGAAGAGTTCGCCGACGTCCTCGCCTGGCTGTGCACGCTTGCGAACATCAACGGCATCGATCTGACCGAAGCCATTACCGAAAAATATCTCCACGAACAAGGCCCCAGCGGACACAAGTAGCTCCGACTCACCAGTCGTCAGTTTCACTACCATAGCGAGCCATGACCCAGTCCAGTGAAACCATTCCCGTGGCGGTGATCGGTGTCGGCCGTATGGGTCGGCACCATGCTCGGGTGTACGACGAGTTGCCGCAAACGCAATTGCTCGCTGTCGTCGATCACGATGAAGAACGCGCCGAAACACTCGCCGACCAACATCGCTGCGATGCGCTGACCAGCGTGGACCAACTGCTCGAAAAGTATCCACAGGTCCAGGCAGTGTCCATCGCTGTGCCGACGGTGCATCATCATGCAGTAGCTGAGCCGCTGATTCGTAAGGGTGTGGCGTGCCTGATCGAAAAGCCGTTGGCGTCCACGTCGGCCGATGCCGAAAAGATCGCCGAACTGTCCGAATCGTGCGGTAAGCTGGTGCAGGTCGGGCACACCGAACGATTCAATCCGGCCGTCCGCGCGGTGATGAATCTGGGTGTCACGCCGCGCTTCATTGAGGTCGACCGCGTGAGTCCGATGACGTTTCGATCGCTGGACATCGGTGTGGTGATGGACATGATGATCCACGATCTGGACATCGTGTTGACCCTGGCGAATGCAGCGATTCGCAAGGTCGACGCGGCCGGCGTCTCCGTGCTGGCTGAACATGAAGACATCGCCAACGCGCG
>JANQKH010000153.1 GCA_028281215.1 Phycisphaeraceae bacterium
GCCTTCCTCGACAGTGATGACACCGTCACGGCCGACCTGCATGAACGCGTCCGCCATGATCTTGCCGACTTCGGGGTCGTTGTTGGCGCTGATGGTGGCGACGTTGGCGATGTCTTTCTTGCTGGTCGCGTCGATGGGCTTGGCCATCTTTTCGATCGATTCGCGGACCGATTCGACGGCCTGCTTCATGCCGCGGACGAGTGCGTTGCTGTCGACACCGGCAGCGATCTGCCGCAGGCCGGCTTTCAGCAGTGCTTCGGCGAGTACGGTGGCGGACGTCGTGCCGTCGCCGGCTTTGTCCGACGTCTGGCTGGCCGCTTCTTTGACGAGCTGGGCGCCCATGTTTTCGTTTTTGTCCGCGAGTTCGATTTCTTCCGCGACGGTGACGCCGTCTTTGGTGACGGTCGGGCTGCCCCAACTCTTGTCGAGGACGGCGTTGCGGCCGCGCGGGCCGAGCGTGCTCTTGACGGCTGAGGCGAGTTTTTCCACGCCGGCCAAGAGGCTCTGGCGTGCTTTGGTGTCGAATGCCAGATCTTTGTGAGCCATGGCTATGTCGTCTCCAGTGAGGTCTTTCCAACCAGGTTTGAGATTGATCGTCGGCAGGGTGTTTGCCACGTATGGCCCGCGCGAGGGCGGGAATTGGGGTTCTAAAGCAAGTGTTGCGCCAGTTGGCAGGATTTGTCTTGGGATGGTTAAATGGCTCTATTTCAGTGGTTTACGTGATCGTTTGCCGGGTCGCTAGGAGATGAAAAGCAGGGGATTGCTGTCAAGGTGACAGAGCAGGCTTAATCGCCCTGACAGATTGAGCAGGCTGGACTCACGGTCGAGCACGACGGGGGCGAACGGGCTTCGGTGGCAACTCTGATTGGCTAATTCGTACTCGAACGAGGTTGTGCAGCCACCCGCGGTTCGAAAAACCGCCCGATCGGCGACGCCAGCAGCGATGGCAACAGAATCAGATCGCCCAGCCATGCCGCCATCAACAGCAGACACATCAGCAGCCCAAACTGCGACACCGGTTGGAACGACGCGAGGTGAAACACGAGCAAGCCCAACCCGGCGATGGCGGCGGTTTGTGTGATGGCGGCGCCGCAGCGTTGATAGGCCACCGTGATTGCGGCGAATCGGCCTCGGCCGTCCCGCATCGCCCGGCGGAACCACGTCAAAAAGTGCAATGTGCCGTCGACCGCAATGCCCATCGCTACACTCGCGGTGAGCATCGCTCCCACGTCGACCGGCTTGCCGATCCAACTCATACCACCGAAGACCAGCATCGCGGGGAACAGGTTCGGCACCATGGATAGTAACCCTGCCGGGATACTCCGCAGCAGAATCATCATGACCACGCCGATGATGCAAAACGCGGTGAGAAAACTGTGGAACAGACCAGTGAGCAACTCTTCCTGAGCGGCGTGCACCAGTGGCACGGCGCCGGTGAAGCGCGTGCTGATGCCGTTCACCGCCTCGGGTTGTGCCTTGTGTGCGGATGCCAGCAGATCATCCGCGCGCTGCTTCATCTTCGCCATAATCTGCTGATAGCTGGTGTCGCTGACGGTGGCGACACGTGCGGTGACCCGCCAGTTCTCCTGTGGTGTGCTGTTACTGTCGTGCGGCGCTTCGTAGTAGTTCTGTCGCGTGAGGTTGTCCTTCAACATTGAAATCATGAATGCGCGCTTCAACGGCAACATGTTGCGGATAGGCGATTGATCGCTGGTCAGATCGGAAACGTCCGGCGACCACGTCGCGCCGCTCAGCGTGCCGCCGACTTCCTTTACGCCGGCAATTTCACTTTGAATGCGGCCGACCAGTTGCAGCCGTTCAAGGAAGTCCAGTTTGTTCACCTGGTCGTCAAAGGTAATCACCATCTCGGCGGTGACCATCGGGCCGATTTCCTTCTCCAGCCAGGCGATCGTTGACATCAATCTGATCTCGGTACGGACCCATCGTAGCGCGGCCATG
>JANQKH010000208.1 GCA_028281215.1 Phycisphaeraceae bacterium
TGCGCGTCGGCACGATCCAACTGGAAAAGACCAATCAGGCGGACAAGGCCGGCGAAGCGTTCCTGGGGGTCGTCAACGAGTTTCCAAAGAGTGAGCATTACCCGGATGCCAACCTCATGTATGTGAAGACCATCGAGAAGCAGAAGGGCCCAACGCCTGAAGTGGTCGACGCCTACCAGCGCATCGCCGCCCGGTATCCCAACACGTCCACCGGTAAGGAAGCTCTCGCACGCGTCAAGGCCATCGAAAAGGCGACTGTCGTCTACAAACGGCAACTCGACAAGCGCGACGTCGTCAATCACGCTGTCCGCAAGACCGGCTACGTCCGCTTCCGCGACGTCCTTGACATCCACATCGAATTGTCCAGCGCGTCGACCGAGAAACAGGTCCGCGCCACATTGGAAGACGCGTTGATCGCCCATGTCGCTAAGCGCACGGACAAGAAACACAGCATGCAGGTCGAGGCATACTTCAGCTACCCCCTGAGCAAAGCCGGCACCATGAGTTGGTCGCCGGACAAGCAGCCCACCTTCGTAATCAAAAAGCGCGACACCGAAGACAAAGTCAAAGACGCACTGTTCGATCTGCTCAAAGGCAGGAACTGATTTATGCACTCCGCCGCCGCTTCTTCGGCTTGATGCCGACTGCGGCGGTGATCTTCTTCGCGGCATCCGTCAAATCCGCGCCGACTTCCATCGTGGGCAGATCCTTTGCTGCAGCCTTGAGAATCTTCCGCGCCGGTTCCACGTTCGTGCCTTCCAAACGCACGACCAACGGCACATCGAAACCCACTTCCTTCGCCGCCGCGAGAATCGCGTTGGCGATCGTGTCGCACTTGGCAATCCCGCCGAATATGTTCACCAGCACGCCTTTGACGTTGCTGTCTTCGAGGATGATGCGGAACGCTTCGGTGACGGCTTCCTCGCTGGCACTTCCGCCGACGTCAAGGAAGTTGGCCGGCTCGCCGCCGTGCAGTTTGATCAGGTCCATCGTTGCCATCGCCAGCCCCGCGCCGTTGACCAGGCAACCGATGTTGCCGTCGAGGTTGATGTAGGACAGGCCGAACTTCTTCGCCCGCAGTTCGGCCGGATCTTCTTCCGTCGGATCGTGCAACGCTTGAAGATCCTTGTGTCGCATGATCGCGTTGTCATCGAAACTGATCTTCGCATCGATCGCCAGCACCTGGCCGTCGGGATGATCCTTGGTCGCTTTGGTCACAACCAGCGGATTGATCTCCGCAAGACTCGCGTCTTTACTGATGAACAGCTTCGCCAGCGACGCCAGAATCTTGCCGACGGCGCGAATCTGCGTGCCTTTGAAACCGAGCTTGAACGCTACCTTGCGCGCCTGGTAACCTTGCAACCCGGCCGATGGATCGATCGGAATGCGCACGATCGCGTCCGGGTTTTTCTTCGCGACCTCTTCGATTTCCACGCCGCCTTCGCTCGACGCGATCAACACCGGACAATGGTTCGCACGATCGATCGCCATGCCGATGTAGTATTCCTTTTCGATGTCGACGCCGGCCGCGACCAGCAATTTGTTCACCGGCACGCCCTCCGGTCCAGTCTGCGGCGTGACCAACGGCTTACTCAAAATCTGCTTCGCCGCTGACTTCGCCTCCGCCGGCGTCTTGACCAGTTTCACCCCACCGCCCTTACCGCGACCGCCGGCATGCACCTGCGCTTTGACCACAGCGAGTTTGGCTTTGTGATCCTTCTTCATCGCGCGAAATGCGTCGGCCGCAGCGTCGGCGTCCTCCACCACCATCGCCGGCGGCACAGGCACACCAAAAGAAGCAAACAGTTCACGAGCCTGGTATTCATGGATTTTCATGATCGTTCCTGTCGAATCCGTTCGGGTCGGGGGCAAGAGGGAATCGAAGCCGAGCCGCAGATCAATCGCAGCCGCGGGAAGGGGGATGATACCGACCCCACGAGTGGTGTAAATACGGAGGGGAACAGTGAACGGCGACAGCTTGCCACTGATCCGGCACCGCTATGGCCTTGACGCGGCGCGGGTTTGACAGTCGACCCATCCGTGGGCAGACTGCCACCGAATTTCATCCGGTGACTGTCCATGAGCATCCTGGTTTTTCAACATGAGTCCAACGAAAGCGCCGGCGTTCTCGGCGATGTGCTGCAACGTCACGGTCATCGGCTTCGCACCATCCGACTCGATCAGGGAAATCCCGTGCCGACCGACCTCGACGATGTCGACGGCATCGTCAGCATGGGGGGCCTCGCCAATGTCGACCAAACCAGCCAATATCCCTGGCTTCAACCGGAAATGGACCTGATTAAACAGGCACATGAAGCTGGCCTGCCGGTCGTCGGCATCTGTCTGGGCGCGCAGTTGATCGCCACCGCGCTCGGCGGCAAGGTAGAAAAAATGAAGCAGCCTGAAATCGGCTGGCATCCGTTGGCCGTCGGTTTCGCGGGGACAACTGACCCGATCTTCGCCGGCGTCACCTGGCATGCCGTCCAGTTTCATCTGCACGGGCAAGAGGTCACCGAACTGCCTGCCGGTAGCGTGCCGCTGGCATCGTCAACACTCTGCAAACACCAAGCGTTCAAAGTCGGCTTCACCACCTATGGATTTCAGTTTCACTTTGAGTGGACCTTGCAGACACTCGGCCAACTCAACCAGGACGGGATGTTCAACCATGCCGGCGTCAACGGCGACGTTGTGATCAATGACGCCGAGCAACACTATTCAACGTACCGCCGACTGGGTGATCGCCTGTGCGAAAACCTGGCGACCTATCTGTTCCCCATTGACAAACGCGTGGGCAGGTGATCATTGTGCAACTCCTTGTGTTTCGACATGGCATCGCCCAGGACATCAGCGAAGCGGGATCGGATGAAAACCGCGCGCTGACCGAAGACGGGATCCAAAAAACCAGGAAAGCAGCACTGGGCCTCGCCAAACTGATCGATCGCCCCGATGTCATCCTGACCAGCCCGCTCGTGCGCGCCCGCCAGACTGCCGACATCCTGGGCGAAGTCCTCCACAGCGAACCCCGCGTGCTCAAAGCGCTGGCGTACGGCCCAGCCGGTGCGGTCATCGGACAACTGCGCCGACGCCGCGAGGAAACCGTCATCGTCGTCGGCCACGAACCGACGCTCAGCCAGGTCGTCGAAATGCTGCTGACCGGCAACGAACCTTCCCACTTTGTACAGATGAAAAAGGCCGGCTGCGCCTGTGTCGACACCCCCCTGCCGGATCACGGCGTCATCGGCGGCGGCCGCCTCCTCTGGCTCGCCACACCACGCATGCTTCGCGGCATGGCGTGAACGTCTTCCGACCACCCGCCCTCACAAAACTGAGCATCGGTGCCTTCAACCCAATCCCCGACTAACCGCTTAGGAAAGCAGGAAATGAACCAAGTCATTTGTGTGACGGCAGTTGCACTGGTGAGCCGCTTGCTAAATTGCGCGCCATGAAGAGCACCCATCCTGCCCCGATCGAAATCATCTCTTTCCTGCTTTTCTGCCTTCCTGAGAGACAAACTCGATGAACCGAGTGCCATGCCATCCGAATCCCAATCCAACTTTCAAGTCATCCTCGGCGATTGGCCGATCTGTCCGATAACGCCTGAATCGTTCGGGCCGGTATGTCATCGTCCAATCCATGGAAGGATCGTCATGAGCAGGATGCCAAAGACGCTGTGGGCCTTAGTGATCGTTGCCTTGTTGACCGGCTGCAATTCCTACAACCGACCCACGACCCAAATCGGGTACTGGCCCGACTACGAAGAGGAAAAAAGCCTCAACGATGCCGTCCTCAACGACCGCATCAACTCCCCATCCAACGCCACTCTGGCCGGCAATGCCAACGCCCCGGTCCCCGGCGCGTCGACCTATGTCGCACCTTCGCCACAACCGAGCAACATTGAACTGGTCGCGCCGGTCACACCCGTCGCTCCAGCCGCCCCGGTCCAAGAAAAGCCGGACCCGACACCGGTCTTTGTCACGCCCGGTCCCGCGCCTGCCCCGCAACCGATTTTCGTGCGACCGGCGCCGATCACGCCTGCCCCCGCACCGCAGGCCACGATTTACACTGTCAAACGCGGCGACTCGCTCTGGAAGATTGCCAAGAACCATTACGGCAACGCCCTGCGATGGAAGGAAATCGCCGCCGCCAATCCGAACGTGAACCCCAATCGCCTGCAACTCGGCCAGAAACTGACGCTGCCGGTGATCGGCCGTAACACCCCCATCGCTGGCGCCGCAGCCGCCGCTCGCCCCGCCGGCAAAGCCGCTGGTGAAGATCAGGCCGCGTTCAAGTAAGTTCGCACGCGACTCAACAATTGAATCATATAAAAGCAAAACGGCCAACGGTGCATCACCGTTGGCCGTTTCTTTGTCCTTGATCTCAAATCGTTCACTTAGAAGTCGATGCCAATATTCGCGAAGTAGAACGTGTCCAGGCTCTTGGCGCCGGCATTCGGATCGGAATCGTACTGATTACGGATGCCCAACCGTAACTTCCATTTTTCATCTTTGGTCAGAGGAATTTCGCCGGCGTTTTCCATCGTCGCGCGGAAGTCACCGAACTCTTCTAGTGAAGGATGGACGGTTGTGCTGTGCGTGAAAAGCAACCAGGGCGCGATTTCCTTTTTGAAATCCACGCCCAACTCGGCAATGACCTCTTCGGTGTTCGTGCCATTGGTGAAACTTTCCGCCTGGAAGCCAAGACCGCCGCGAACTTTCAGTTCTGTTTCCTTCTCGCGGATCAGGAACAGACCCAGACCACCGGCCACTGTCGTGCGCAAGTCCAGGTTTTCAAACTTGTCCGTTTCGAGTTCCAACTTGCCGAAGGCGAACAGGTTTTTGTGAATGTCGACTTCAAGGTCAGCGCCGCCGATGAACTCACGCGCGGTGTCTTCACCATTTTCGTGGCCGTATCGACCGAGAAAGTAGAGTTTGAAGCGATCGGTCGGCGTTGTGCGCTTGGCTTCGATTCGGCCGTTACCGTTCACGCGATCACTGTTGCCGGTTTCGCCGTTGATCCCCGCTTCGACGCGCAATGACCAGACCGGTTTCTCCGCATCGGCGGCGGCTTTGAGCCTGGCGATCTCAGGGTCTTCCGCACCCTGCGGCCACATGCGCGTCACCTGCGCCACGTTCACCGGCCGAAGTTCATTCTCGACCGCCACACGCTGGCCCTGCTCTTGCGAATAATTCAACTGACCAACATGACGGTTGCCGCTTTCAAGGTGCACATTCACCGCTTTGGCAGACGAGACGCCGGCCACCTTCGCCGCCGGAATGGTCAACTCGCCGGCAAAGTCAGTTTTGATCACGACGTTGCCTTCGTCGAGTTTGACCACCGTGCCTTTGAGCCGGCTGCCGTCCTTAAGGACGACTTCATCGCCGCCGACAGGCGCTGCAGAGTCGCCGTCCGCCGCCACAAGGTTGCCCACCATCAAGAAGGCCAGAACGATTGATAGCACGAGACGTTGCATCGTTGCACTCCCACAAGCATTGGTTTGATCTGTTTGCCGACGACCCAAACGCGTCAGCGGTAAGTCACGACGAAAATGGATCGCACGGGGCTCCGTAAAACACACTCTCCTGCCTTGGAAAGACGAACCATTTCGGGTCGCACAGGCTATCGGTGACGATCCAAAAACACAAGTAACCAGCATCGGGGCGGAGCCATAAACAGCATCGCTTGAAGGCAGCCGAGCACCACCGGGAAGCCCCACGAAAGATCGCTTCGGAATCCCTGACACGCCCCTGCCCAGCCCAACAAGTCACCTATTTTGACATTCAAAGAACTTACTCAGAATTGCCTTTTCCATCCCAACTCCGCCTTCGTGCGGGTTTTCCTTTGCCACCCCGTGCATTATGAATGACTCAAATCACCACCAGCCCAATACCCCAGCGAGCAAATCCAAATTCAAGCAGGAGCTAGTTCCTCGCTAGCGCATGGGGCTGAATTGGACGGGCCAGCCATAGCACACATTCTTTTTCGACATCATCTGTCTTCACATGCTTTTGCCCCGTGATCCACGGCTTCATACTCGTATTTTGTTTGGATTTGTGGTACAATAAACCGTTCCAGCGCGATTGATGCGGACACGTCCTGAACCGGAAGTCTTAGTGCTCCTTCAATCAATGAAAACCCGCAATCGCGATAAGCACCACGACGGAAGCCCGATGCAAATAGGGATTGGTTTTTCGACGCTGAACCAGACACGGAAAGGCACTGGGCTTCCGCCGCTGTTTTCTTTTCGTACCGGGCTTTGCGAGCAATGCCCTTTGATGACATGGCATTTGCCGCAGTGCCTGGTGACGATGATTGTGCGCACAGATGTCGTCAAATCGTGTCCGCCGGACATGTCCGGACACGTTTCGGACACGATTCCGGACATTGAAACCCCCGATTTGGGGCGAAAAATGCGGGGCGGACGTCCGGACATCTCGGCCGGACATAGATTTAACCCTATGTTTACAAATAATTTAAGCCAAAATTCCAAGGGTTTAGGGTACCCCCCTTGTCCGGACATGCAGGACTGTGCGCGCCGCACAAGCCGCGATGTGCCGTTGCAGGTGAATTTGTGGTGTCGGCAGATCAATGCGGAAACGAATCCTGTTGCGAGCGCTGCGGGCTGGCGCGAAATCGGTTTGGTATTGGCTCACGCAACCGGTAATTCGTCGGCCAATAAACTGACCAAAGCGCGTGAACGCCAACAGTCGCGCTGCTCGTGGCACCGCGCTGTTCGACATCCCCATGGACCGCGGCGGACATTGCCATCGTGTAACCAAATTGCTACGATTGGCCCTTCCTCAAAACAGTGTCGTCCGGCCGATCGCGAGTGGCGATCGGTCCCCAGTTCGGATGGTATGCGTTTCGGCGCCGGAATGTCCCGGCACGGCTCCACCCCGAATGACCGGACGGCCGGGAGTCGCATGATGTCTCAAAAACTGTATGAAGGTCTGTTCCTGCTCACCCAGCCTGCCGCGTCCAACCTCGGCGAGGCGGTTAACCACGTCAAGGGCCTGCTCGACCGCGCTGGTGCTGAGATCATTGGGCTTTACAAGTGGGACGAACGGAAGTTGGCTTACACGATCAAGGGCCAGCGCCGCGGCACATTCCTGCTCGGTTATTTCCACGTCGACGGCGACAACCTGACCGGCCTCGATCGTGACTGCAATCTGTCGGAACAAGTGTTGCGTGCGATGGTGACCAAGGCGGATCACCTTGGCGACGTAGAAATCGACCAGTTCAAGAAAGAGGTAGAAGCATCGTTGGACGCGAAGATTTTTGGCGGCCAGGCGTTGAATACCGAGCCGAAGGAAGAATCGGCTGAGTCGACCGAAGCCGCGCCCGCTCCTGAAGCCGCTGCCGCGACGATCGCCACTGAGACACCAACACCAGCCGAAACCGACGAAGCTGACGCGCCTGCTGCGGAAGCATCAAACGAAGAAGCGAAGGCCGAGGCGTAAACCCGCTTCGCATCGATTGGAACGAACGATTGTCACAAGGATGTTGAACCCCCACCGGAGCCAGTCATGCCGAACCTGAACAAAGTCATGTTGATGGGCAACCTGACCCGTGATCCGGAGTTGCGTTACACGCCGAACAACACGGCCGTCGTCAATATTGGGCTGGCGATCAACCGGGTGTGGTACGACAAGCAAACGAATCAGAAAAACGAAGAGACAACGTTCGTCGACTGTGAAGCGTGGGGCCGCACGGCCGAAGTAATCAATCAATACCTGAGCAAGGGTCGGCCGATTTACATCGAAGGCCGACTGAAACTCGACCAATGGCAGGACAAGGAATCCGGCGCTAACCGCAGCAAGATGAAGGTTGTCGTGGAAAGCTTCGAGTTCATCGACTCCGGGGGCGGACAAGGCAACAGCGGCGGCGGACGTCGCCAATCCGCGCCCGCCCAGGCGCCGCAACACGACCAGCATCAACCGGTCCCTGAAGATGACATTCCGTTTTGATCCCTGAACGCTGCAAGCTGAATGCTAACAGCTCAACCATGATGGTGTACCGCCGCGGACGTGTGTTTCGCGGGCCGACGCCTAACTTCAGACCTGAAAGAAGGACATCATGAAGAACATCGAACTGCTACTGACTGACAACGTGGACAATCTCGGCATCGTCGGCGATGTTGTGAAGGTGAAGCCGGGCTACGCCCGCAATTATCTCTTGCCGACCGGGCTGGGCACCGTGCCGACCGAAGAAGCGATTCAAGCGCTCGCGGCCCGTCGCGCTGAAGTTGAGAAAGAAATGAAGCGCATTCGCGCCGAGCGGGAAGCGATCTTCGAAAAGCTTCAGGAATTCGAACTCACCCTGCAACGCTCGGCCAACGACCAGGGCATCCTCTACGGCGGCGTGTCGCAACACGATATCGCCCAAGCCTTGCAGGAAGAAGGCTTCCCCATCGAAGATCGCATGGTGCGCATCGGCCAGCAGATCAAACGCCTCGACTCGTACATGATTCCCGTCGCGCTCGATCAGGACTTGAAAACCGAGATCAAGCTGTGGGTCGTTTCCGATCGTCCACTCGGCGAACTTGACGAAGAAATCGAAGAAGCGATCGACGAAGCGGACGGCAAAGGCGGTGACAGCGCAGCCGGCGATGACGGCGAGCAAGGCGATGGCGCCGACGAAGCAACCAAAGCGGCGGCCGACGCAGACGCGTAACGGCGCCGAACGCGAACCTCAAGTCCGCCGATTGAACGGTACCGCCGACGGCTTGAGCATTCAGACCAATCGATTCGATCAGGGGGAATCGGATGACGAATTCAACTCAACCTAATGCGCGCAACGTGGCGAATCGTTGTCGGATGCATCGCGCACTGACCTTGCAAACCTGGTGCGACGCATGGCATTTCCGCGGGAGTTAAACATCAATGCAAACGCCTGTCATCATTGACAAACCCGCACTGATATTTGTCGGGCTCGAAACCAGTTTCATTCACATTCGCTCGCCTGATGCGAATGGTCATCGGGTCATCGGCCCGCTGTGGGAACAATTCCTTGAACGCCGCGATGAGATTCCGCACGCCCAACAGGAAACGGCGTTCGGCATCATCTACGGCCGCGACGAATCTCAGCGTGGCCATCCCCACGATCTGCAATACATCGCGGGATTGCAGGTGACTCAAGTGGCGGACGAACTGCCGTCTGAAATGGTGGCAAACCGGGCCGCCGGCACGGTGTATGCCACCATTTCAGACGGCAGTTCGTCCGCCACTTGAGTCACCTGCAATCCTGCGATGCATTGCA
>JANQKH010000274.1 GCA_028281215.1 Phycisphaeraceae bacterium
GACCAGCGCACGCGCTTGCGGCGAGGTGAATAACGGCTCATCACTTCAACCTGGTCCGGTCCGTCTTCCAGGTGTTGCGCCGTCAGGTGCATCGCCCAATCCAGCAGCGGGCTGAGTTTGTGCGTACCGGTATCGCTGGCGCGGCTGCCGTAACTGTGCGTGTTCATGAAGTCGTGCTGCATCGACACCAGCCGCAACCCGCGCCAGTCTTCCTGATTCATTTTGTGATACGCCAGCAGGCGCACCAATGAAGGCGGCGACGATTCTTTGGGGTAGTAGTGCAGTGCATCGTGACCCCGGTTGAGCGTGTACCACGTGTCGAGCAGTTCGGCGAGGGCGTCGCGCTGGCCGGTGTTCCACAAACGCTGGGCGAATTCATCCACGCACTTAAGCATGTGATGCCAGGTGTAATCGCGCCACGATTCGCCGGCGAACGTCGCCCGGCGCGGCAATTCGTGCAACGCGGCGCAGAACAGTTCGGCGTCTTCGCCGGTGGCCGCGTATTCGTTGATCAGGTTAACCACCGCCGTCCTTCGCGCGGCGCCCACCGTGTTGTCGTTGAGCACCGCGACGGCGACCGCGCGGCGCCATTGCGATTCGGTGTATTTGCGCGGACGTTGGCTGACCAGTTCGCCGTACTGCCTCCCGCCGTCGATCGGTTTGCGCGGATCGTCGACCTTGATCTTCGGCACGCGCTTGACGATTTCCGGATCCGCCAGTTGTTCCAGTGTGTTCAACCGTTCGACCTTGACCGACTTGATGCGAATGCTCCGCTGCCCGGGTTGATGCCCCCAGAAAGTCAATCCGATCGCCGCCGTGCCAAGGATCGTCTGCTTTTCATCGTAGATTGAATTGCCAAGCCAGACCCAGTGTCGACCGTCGCGGCTGTATTCACACGTCACGCGTTGCGTTTCATACGTGAACCGAAGGAAGCAGCGCTCGCCGAGCAGGTAACCTTCTTCTGCATACTGTCTCACATGATTGCTGTCGTGCGGATAGAGGCAGACCACGGTTTGATCGCCGCGCTGTGCAAAACCGACGATCGAACGATGCTGGTTCACCGTCGCCCGGCAGGCAAACACCGCCGACCCGTGCGACGCGCCGGTCACCTCCATCGTCACCACCGTCGCGCCGCTTTTGTCCAGTTCAAACGGACCGGTCGGCGTCACCGGCATGTCGAGAATCGCCGACACATTGTCCTGTCGCTTATCATCCACGCGTTGCAGTTCAACCGAGCCGTCCCCGTGGTGCGCCAGCCGGGCGATCACCGGATGGTGGGCCTCCAACGTGCTTTTGATTTCCGCGATGCGCTTGCGAAGCGATTCCATCATCGGCGAACGTTCGCGGTAAAACGCGAGCAACGTCTGCGTCTGCGCGTCGGTCCGTTTGCCGGCCGGCGTGCGCAAAATCGCCGCCACCGATTCATCCAGCACCGTGCCTTTGAGGTTCGGCTCCTCGGCGTCGGTCACCAATAAGCGGAATCGGCCGACGTTGTGCTTCAGGTGTTTTGACTTGTGCGCCAGCGTGATGTGCAGCACCGTCTCGCCACCATTGCGGATCGGCTCCTTCAACGGAAGCATCACGCTGCAAGGCTTACCGAAAC
>JANQKH010000312.1 GCA_028281215.1 Phycisphaeraceae bacterium
GTTCTGCATGCGCTCGATCAATTGCGTGTAGTCGCGGGACGGCTTGGTCGCCAAACCGGTCCCGACCCGGCAGAACACCACCATGGGCGGATGTGCCAGTTCTTTGTAGGTCATCCGCGCCAGGATCGCCGTGATACGTTCCTCGCCGAGAAAGTGTTTGTTCTGAATGCCGGCGTCGGCCGCGTCGGCCGGGGTATTCACAGGCTTACGGAACAGTTCATGGATCGGCAGCACCACCACCTGCTTCTCCGCCATAATCACCACCGGATTCGGCAGTGCCAGTTGCGTGACGATCTGCTCATAAGCCGGCACTGCGTTGACCTTCTTCAACCTCTTGACCAGTTCCAACCGTTCAGTCTGCGGCTTGGCCATCACGTCGCCGAGCAGCAAGACTTCGTTCTTGACGTTGTCCGATAGCGTGGGGCTTTCCTTGAGCGGGGTGATGACATTCTTGATCAGCGCGGGATAAATCTGCCGGTCGAGACGGTCCAACTGCGTGAGCAGCGCGATCAGCGTCGCCCCATAACGAGGCAATGGCGTGTCGTCGTAGTGCTCGGCGTTTCGCAACTCATCTTCCAAGCTCTTGCGCGTGGACTTGAGGAATCGATCCAGATCACGGAGCAGCAACGTATCCCGGTTCGGCTTCAGGTCAGGATGGACCAGAATCTTCGCCAATGTTTCCAGGTGAACCTCATCAATCTGCTTGATGGCTTTTTCAATCTCAAGCCGTACATCCTCGATCCCGATCGACAGTTGCGCCAGTTCGTCGGCGAACCGGTCGTGAATCGACCGGCGGAATTCATCCAGTTTGCCGGTTTCGATCGCGGGGTTGATATGAATCGCGGTCACACTTTCAGAAGCGCGATCGTATTCATCCACCAGGTCGCGCGCCCGCCGGGTGTCTTCAAAGGTTTCCTCGCCGGCGTCCATCAGGGTAACCAGTTTGACTTCGCCCTTAGTGCGTTCGAGCACTTTGGCGGTCAGGGGTGAGAGGCTGTATTGGCGGGTGGAAGTGAAGTCCCAGCGTGTTGAACCGCTGCGCAGGTAGCGGTAGCCGATCCAGTTGATGAGCACGACGATGGCAATCGCCGCGAGGACTGCGACGAGCACGTTCAAGCCGTACTTCACACGACGGGACGACTGCGTTTCAGTGATAGGTGTTGAACGTTTGGCCATGGTGTATGTGGACCGATTGAATCGCTAACGCCAGCGCCGGCTTTCGAGCACTTTCACGGCCATGAACAGGAACAAGCCGATGCCGGTGACGAAATAAAGCAGGTTGCTGAGGGTAAGCACGCCTTTGCCAAACTCTTCGTACTGCGTGCTGATGTTGACATATCGCAGGGCGCGGGACATGTCATTGCTGACAAAATCCGCCATCGCCAGGAACTGAAGCGCCACGGTGAACAGACAGATGATGAACACGGTCAGCAGGAAGCTGATGATCTGATCCTTGGTCGCTGCGGACGCGAAGATGCCGATCGCTAGGTAGAGCCCGCCAACCAGCAACAAGCCGAAGAAGCCGGTGATGATCGGGCCGTACTCCGGGTTGCTGGCAAATTCGAGCACACCAATGAGGATGACCATCGGCGCGAGCAACAGTATGCAGTAGAAGCCGAATGCGCCGAGGAACTTGCCCAGCACGATATGCATTTCACCGAGCGGCGCAGTGAGCAACGGCTCAATGGTGCCGGTGCGAAACTCTTCACTGATCAGGCGCATGCTCAAGGCTGGCGCGAGGAAAATCAGCAGCCAAACGATCCATTGAAACGTCGGCCGCATCGTCGCCTGTTGACCGGGCGAGAATGAGATGAAGAAGATCAACGTCGCGCCGATCGCAAACAAACCGAGCGTGACATAAGCGATCGGCGATGAGAAAATACTCATCAACTCACGCTGCGCGATGGTGAGGGTTCGATTCATTGCGGATCGCTGGTTTCCGTAGAGACCGATTCCGTTTTTTCAGCCGGTGCGGCGACGCTTTCGTGGGCGACGTTTTCCTGCTGCGCCTTCTGTGTCGCCTGTTCGGTCGTGATCTTGATGAAAAACTGTTCCAAACTGGCGGTTTCCGGACGCATCTCGCGGACTTGCCAACCGTTGCTCTGCAACGTCGCGGACAACGGGTCACGCAAGTCCTGGCCGTTCTGCGGCGACACCACCGCCCGGCACCAACCGCCCGGCAAGGGCGTGCAGCGGACGTCGCTGGCGCCCTTGACTGACGTGAACGCCTTGTTCACCGCCTCAACCGCGCCTTTGACTTCGACCAGCACGTCGCCGCCGCTGCCGACCTTCTCCCGCAATTCCGTAGGCGTCCCGCGTGCCGCAATCTTGCCGTTGGCGATGATGATCGCTTCGTCCGCGATCAACTCCACGTCATAAAGATGGTGCGTCGAAATCATCACAGTGTGATCGCTGCCTAAATCTCGAATCATGTCCAGCACTTGCGATTTCTGGTTCGGGTCGAACCCGTTGGTCGGCTCGTCGAGAATGAGCACACGCGGGTTGTGCAGCAGCGCCTGGGCGAGACCGACGCGTTGCTTGTTGCCATGTGACAGGTGGCCGATCACGCGTTTGCGATTGTGCGACAAGCCGCAACGTTCACACACTTCATCGATGCGCTTCTTGCGGTCCGCCTTGCCCATACCATGCAGTTTGCCGCGGAAATGCAGGTATTCATCAACTTTCATTTCCGTGTAGAGCGGTGTGGATTCCGGCAGGTAACCGATCATCCGCCTCGCGTCGTCGGGCTGTTTGATCACATCGAAACCAGCGACGCTGGCTGTGCCTTCAGTCGGCGGCATGAACCCGGTGAGAATGCGAATGGTGGTGGTTTTGCCCGCGCCATTGGGTCCGAGAAAGCCGACCACTTTGCCTTCGGGAATGGTGAAGTCCAGATGGTCGACCGCCAGCGTGGGGCCGTAATACTTGACCAGGTTCTGAACTTGAATCATGGCGGACCTTTGGTTGGCAACGTTGGGGCGCGTCCTTGCCTGCAGCAGGCGTCCACGCAATTAAATCGCGTGATCCGATGCTTGTCCAATGCCAAGTGGGGAGGGGTGGGTGGGAGATGAAGTATAGCCGCTCATCACCCTGATGGCGAATCGCGAACTTACTAGCATCGCCGCGTCGGCCACCTCACCAGGGATCACTGATACAGCTTCGGCTCCTCGCCATCCATGATCGCGCCGAGTTGGCTCACCCGTCCGGCATCCGGCTTCGGCGTGAACAGGCTGAAGACGACGAACACCACCACGTTGCCGCACAGGCCCCATGCGCCAATATCGATCAGCTTCCGCATCTGATCGACGAACGACAGGGCTTTGGCGCCCCCTTCCACATCGCCGAGCAATGTGCTGAAAAACGGCGTGAAGCAGAACACAATCGCCAACCCCACGATGATGCCGAACACCGCGCCGTGCTTGGAGCCCTTGCGCACAAAGAGCATGTCAACGGTGACGGGGATAAGCTGCGCCGAAAACGCAACCGCGAGGATGCCCATCTTCGCGATCATCTTGACCGGCTCGAACGACGTGTCTTGCTCACCTCGAATCACCAGGTAAAGCGCCAATCCCGTGGCATGAATGATCACCGCCCGGCCGACCCACGCGCGCTCACGCTCCGTCGCGCTGCGTTTGATGAACCGATCGAAGATATCGCGCGTCATCACAGCCGACAGCGCGTGAAGGTTGCTGTCAGCGGTCGACATCGACGCCGCCATGATCGCCACGAAAATAATCGACACAATCAACCCGCCCAACGCGCCAAGCAAAAGCGTACCCTTGTCGCGCAGAACCACCACGAGAATGTCATTGCTGTCGCCGCCGCCGACTTCCGACAGGCGCGGGTGCGGTTTGATCTTGGCGGATAATTTCCCGTCTTTAGGAATCGTTGCCGGCTTCGTTTCGTGCACCTCTATCTTCGGCTCGCCGGTGGGCTCGCCGTCGATCACCGGCGCAGGCGTGGTGACTTCATACGTCACCGTCGGCGGGTACAGCACCCGACCACCCAAACCCACCAGCATCACACCGAACAGGAAACACGACGTGAGCACCAGTGCGAAGATCATCGCGCTGCGTCGGAGCGTGCGGATCGACTTCGCCGCGTAGTAACGCATCCACTGCGCCGGCTGAATCAACGACGCCACCGAACCGAACAGGCAAAGCGTGGACAGCTTGCCCATCGTCCACGTCCCGCTCGGCCCCGGTACACGTTGCGCGTCGGCCGGCAAATCTTTGCTGACCGCATCGAAGAATCCGCCAACACCGCCCAACGCCGTGATCGTGGCAATCCCTGCGATCAACATGCCGGTCAGCAACAGCGTACCCTGAATGACATCCGTCCATGCCACGCTGCGCATGCCGCCGACCATGATGTAAATCATCGTGATCGCGGAAAGCACAATCGCGCCGATGACGAAGGCGTCGAGTTCGAAGATATACGTCGGCGCGCCGTTGGATGAGATCGTGAATGTCAACTCACCGGGAAACATCGACCGCGCCAATACTCCGCCCGCTTTGATCTGCATCACAATGTAAGGCACGGCATAGAGAAACCCGACCAGCGCCGCGAGCACACGCAGGGAAAATCGGCTGCCGTAATAGTCCGCGATCATGTCGCCCGGCGTGACATAGTTCCGCTTCCGACCCGCCCGCGCGATCTTCTTGCCGAAGATATAAACGCAAGCGCCGGATAAGGGCACGTTCAGCGCGAACAAAATGAACGCCACGCCGTCCTTGTAAACCGCGCCCGGCGCACCGAGCAGCGCCCACGAGCTGAAGAAGGTGGCCATGATCGTCAGCGACGAAACAATCCAACCCTGCGACCGCCCCGCGAGAAAATAGTCCTCTTCGCTCCTTCGACTTTTGCGATAGCCGATGTATCCCAGCAGCAACAAGACGCACAAGTAAACCGCAAGCACAATCTGCGGCAGGTAACCCAGATCCGGCAATGCATTGCTTTCCGTGTTGGCGATCGAAAACAGCATGGGCGGCTCGTGGGTGGTCGATTGGAACACCGAGGGAAGTGAGATTCTATGAGATCACCGAGAAGATCGGAAAGAAGAAGATCGGAAAGAAAAGGAAGACGCAAGCCGGGACGATCGTGCGCAACTTTGCCTTGCCCGCGCAGTGGCTTTGTGCACCACCTCCGTCATTCCCACGCAGTCGGGAATCCATGGCTGTCTTTTTGTCCAAGGAGAACCGTGGATTCCCGCCTGCGCGGGAATGACGAATTACCAGATTCCCAAAAACGATGGCCCAGAATCAGTAGAAGGCAAACTCAACTCTCCCTCACGATCTCATTCCCTCTCAGCGTCCTCGGTGTTCCCACCGGACATCCCTCACCCCTTCATCTCCGCCAGCAGTTTTCGCCGGTAGTCTTCGCTGCCGAGTTCGTCGAGTTTTTTCAGTTCGTCGTCAGAGAGATAGGTTGGCGTGCCGACCGACAGGGCGTGCCATTGGATGAACGCCTGCTCCTCGACCGCCATCGTGCGGAACAGTGCTTCCTTGATGGATTGCCCAACTGTGATGGCGCCGTGGTTGCGCAAGATCATCCCGCGGGCGCGATCGTCTTTCATCTCTGCTTCAACCGCGCGCGCCAACTCCGGCGTGGTGACCGTCACGTAATCAATGTGCGGCACGTGACCGCCGAGGTAGACGTAATAGTCGGCGTACATCGGTTTCAGATCGTGCCCCGCGCTGGTCAGGGCAATCGTCATCTTCGGATGCGTATGAATGATCGCCTGCACGTCCGGCCGCTGGCGGAAGATGAACAAGTGCATCAGCACTTCCGACGACGGACGTCGTTCGCCTTTGACGATGTCGCCGGACGTGATGTCGACCAGCGGGTAATCGTCTTCCCCTGCGTCTTCAAAGCTGAATCCACTGGGGCTGATCCACATGCCGTCCCCGTCCCGCGCGCTGACATTGCCGCCGGCGCCGGTGACGAGACCGGACTCGGAGAGATAGCGAGCGGTTGAGATGAGTTCGGTGAGGATCTCAGACATTGGAACGGTCGGTTTTCGATGTACGAGGTTCAACGCACGGGGTGGCTCACCCCGTGCTTTGGATTCATCATGTCTCGGATTTCTTGCCTGCGCGCATGAAGTGCACGACGATCGCCAGCAACACCAGAGCCCCGATCACCCCCAACGCAATCGCTTGAACGCTGATATGGTCATAGGGCTCCGGCAGCATTGCCTTCTCGTTGTATACAGACACGCCTGCTCCCACGCATGCCAAACCGACCGCGACTAACATCAGTAGGTTGATTGACAGACGCTTGACGCCGCGCGGGATTTCATCGCCTAGCGCCTTGCGATTATTCATCAGGAAGAAGAAGGCGATATACGCAATCGGCAGCAACACCATTCCAAACCGGCTGGTCGGAACAGCCAGATAGAAACGCGCATTGTCATCACTCCAAAGATAGAGAAATCCCAACGCGCCCGTCACCCCTGGCAAGATGCAACCAAACCGGTGCAGCCAACCTTTCGATTCGCGGCCGAGCATCTCGCAGATCGTGAAGCCATTGATCAACATCAGGATGATGATCGTCGAGATCGCCATGCCCACCACGCCGATGCCGAACACGTATTGAGCGATGCCCTTGCCCGCCAGTTTTTCCAGCGAACTGGCCAGCGCCGAGGCATCGCGCTTCATCAACGTCGCCACCAACTTCCTGTCCTCAAGTTTCAACCGTGGTTTTTCCAATGCGACCGCCTGGTCCAGCGGCCCGGGCCCGAATCCGAGCGTCTTGTCCGCCTTAAGCATCTCCTTAACCTTTTCCGTGCCTTCCGTCTTGACCAGTTCGTCCCGCTTGGCCTTGATCTTGGCCTCGTGCTGCTTTTGGCCATCCTCGATGGGTTTGAACGATTCACCAAGATTGGCTTTCAAAATGCCCTTGGCCGCGTTGGTCAATCCCTTGTCATACGCGCCGATCACCTTGTTCATCTGCTTGATTCTGATCGCGTCATCCTTGTGCTCTTCCATTAGCGCCTCGCGGGCCGCGCTGTCCGTCAGATAGGCCTCGGGGCTTCCGTGGAACTGCGAACTGGCTGCGATCACCACGCAACTGGTCGCCAGCAGGAACGGAACGAACAGGCCCAACGACAGATCAAACGTCGCCAGACCACGGAATCTCCGGTTCCATCCCCGCTTCAACATCGAAAACGGTAGAAGAAACGTCATATTGATCCCCACCGCCGTGGCCGCCGCGGTCACCATCCGATCGCGCTGGGCACTCACGATCGTCTCTCGCCAGTATTCGGCGGAACTTGAACCATCAATCAACGGCTGCAATGACGACGCCGGCTCGTTCAGCAGATTCGGATTGGGGACGAAGCCCGCCATGATTTCGCCCCACGGCAAACTGCCCTCGCCGAACGTCATCGCCAGCACCACCGCGAAGAAACTCAGCACGATGATGCCGACCATGATCTTCAACAGCATCTCGAACATCTTGATGCCCTTGCCGCCCGAGTTGTAGAACCAGATCACCACGAATCCGATCACGAAGAAAAGCACTGCGCCGATTCGATTGCCGGTCAGGTCGTCTGGCAGCACGCCCAGATTTTGCTGCAACGCCGCCGTACCAAGGGAAAACTGCGGCATCGCCCAAACGAGGTTCGCCATGAGTGTCGCGATCGCCCAACCCCAACCCAGAACGGGGTTGATGTGCGTGTTGATCTGCTCGAACGGACTCTTCTCCGTGGATAGCGCGACGTAGGCAATCGAACTGAGCATGACGATGCCGAAGATCATCATCAACGGCTGAAGCCACATCATTTCATAGCCGCCAACACTGCCCAGATACAAACTGCCCGCCAACGATCCGCCGCCAAGCGTGATGGCGCCTTGCAACCATCCGGGACCGGAGAGTTTGGTGTATGTGCCGAGTTTGGCGAACAGGCCTTTGCCTTCGACGGCATCGATCGCGGCGACTTCTTTTTCCAGACGCGGATTCGCTTCAGACATCGTGATCTCGCATTGCGGATTGGACTTCGGATGGAACGCTCAAAGTGAGGTCGGGCATTGTAATGGAAGCACGAATGCAATGAGGCACCCTGCGCGGCCGGACTACCACCACGTGTTCCGCCTCGCCTCGTCGGCGACCAGGTCATCGCGGATATTCCCCAGCCGCAGATGTCCCTGCTGATTCGCCTGCCACATGCGGCCGGTTTCGACCTCCAGGCAGGTCAGCCAACCACCGGCGTGGGCGCGGGTGTCGATACAGATGGCGTGGCCGAGGTTGCGCGGTCGGCCGGACTCCTGAGCCGTGTGCCCGCAAATCACCACCTTGCCTGACACATGCGCCGGCGGATCGTCGAACCGCATCCAATGCATCACATACCGTTCCTGCTTCGACAGTTCCAAAGAAGGATCAAGCCCGGCGTGCACAAAAATGTGCGTGTCGGTCTCGTAGTAATCGCGGCAGACGTGCTCGAGAAAGTACCAATGCTCAGGCGGCACGGGAATGTACGACCCTCCCGCCGTGCCACCGGCGTAGGACGCGACCGTCGCCTCACCGCCCACCATGCGCCAGTAGCGAAACTTGTTGTGGTCCGACCGCGCGTGCAGCATTAACTCTTCGTGATTGCCCTGAAGGCAGATGAGATTGTAGTGCTGTTGCCAATAAATCATGCGATCGATCACGCCGCGCGAATCGGGGCCGCGATCGATGTAGTCGCCGAGCATGACCACACAATCGTCGCGCGCCGGTTGGGCTGCGTCGATCACGCAATCCAATGCACGCGTGCAACCGTGCACATCGCCGATAACAAGGGTACGCATGGGTATCGTGGGTTGAAGGCGGTGTGGGATTATAGAGCAGGGAAATGGGAGGTGGGAAGTTTGAAATGGGAGGTTCGAAGGGGGAAGTGGGAGACTCGATGCGGGAGGTTCGAGCGCGTCGCAAGCGACACGGCCAAGTTGAGTCGGAATTCCGTGGAAAGGCGGGATCGGTGTTGCGATAGAAGAGATCGTCCCCGCGTCAAAGGCAATGCTTTACCCCCTCTACCTCCCTTACTTTTATACCTCCACTGCCTTGTTACCCCCCTTCCGGATTCAAGTGATACAACATCACATAGATCAACACGCCCGTCACCGACACGTACAACCAGATCGGCACGGTGTATTTGACGACTTTGCGGTGTTTGTCGTCCTGCCGTTTGAGGCCGAGACGGATGGCCCATACGGCGAGGATCGGAACAAACATCGCCAGCAGGATGTGTGTGCCGAGCATGGGGTAGTAGATCGCTTTGAGAAACCCTTCGCCATTGAACTTCGTATGTGTGCCGCCCTTGACCGCCGCCCGCCATGCGTAATGCGTGAGGTAGGAAACGAGGAACAAACAGGACATCGCGAATGCCGCAAGCATCACTTTGCGATGGGCATCGATCTTCTTTTGCTTGATCAGCACGATGCCGATCACAATGAGCACACCGGCGATGCCGTTGAGCGTGGCGTTGACAGCGGGAAGGAAGGAAAGATCCATGAGATGTGTCCTGTTCTGACGACGTTGCGTTCCACGCGCGTCGCACATGATAGGCGCACACCCGGGCGGGGCGAATTCAGTTGCCCCGCCCTCACGTCAAACCCCGGCGGCATATCCACCAACTGACTGTGATGGCGGCTGATCAACACGCGTTCAGTTCTCAATTCCAAACGGCGTAAGGTCGTCAAATTCCTGCGCCAACCGTTGCAAGCTTTTAAGTCGCTGGTCAACAAAGGCAAACCGTGCTTCAATCTCGGCGTTGTCAATTGACGTACGAACCAACAGTTCGTTGAGGTGCTGAATGCTGGTCGCGGCGACTGATTCGAGTTCGAGTTTTTTCTTGTGCACCAACGTCTCGGCATTTTGACAGTTGGCCTTGGCAATCTCAACTTCGCTGACCGTCACCGCACCCCGTTCAACCAATTGCTTGGCCTGTTCCAATTCGATCTTTCGACGCTGGAGTAGGTTCAACGCCTCTTGGATTTCCGTTTCCTTCACGCGAATCCTGGCTTCCAATGCCTTCGACCCGGCTTTTTTCTGTTGGATGATCGCTTTTTCGATCGCTGACATGCGCGTGCGAACACCAACCCGGTCGATCTCCAACTCCAATCGATGTTTGTATAACGTCGAGATCATGTCATGAATCGTGTCCGGCGTCGTGCCCGCGACCTGCATCTTCTTTAATACCGCCTGCCGCACCTTGTCGTCGTCAATTTCTGCAAAGGCGGTTGCGGTGGAGTTGTCGTCAATCACAACGTTCTCGTCAGCAGCGGCCAATACCCCCATGCCCGTGGTGACGATCAAAACAAACAGCAACGAACAATGTGTACTGGTGCGAAACATGTTGAAACTCCTTGAATTGGATGTGGCGTGACATTCATCACAACGCCAAGCCTGTTAAATTCGGGACAATGCAAGCAGAAGGACTCGGTCACGTTGACCGCGGCGATTCTTATCCCCACTTTGAAGGATGCGAATCTGCCGACGGGCCTCGGGAACCACCGGTGAATCGGGAAACTGCTCCACCAGCCGATACAGATCATCCAGCGCCGAATCACGAAGCTGGCCGTTGGACCATTTCTGTTTGGCTCGCTCAAAAATGATCCGTGTCGTTTGATGAATGCGGTCGTCGAGAGTCAGTGCACCGGGATTGCTATCACGCGTGGTCTGGACAAGTTGCCGCGTGAGTTGATCGGAGGTTTTTTTCGATTCAAAGTACGCCTGCCGCATGGCTTCCACTTCAGCGGCAGTCATGCCGGCTGCATGGTCATGTGCCGGCGACGGCGGACCTTGCATGGGCCAATTCACCATCACGAACACAACAACAACGGTCATGGCGATCGCGACGCCACCCGCCGCGCCACTGGCGATCCGCCGTGCTCGCCGTTGCCGCAGCTTTCGCTCGACGCGCTGCGTCATGGCCGGGACATCGAGCGTAAACGCCTGCTCGTCCGACGACGCCTGATTCGTGTCGTCTGCCAACCAATCGTTAAGTGATGGCTGTTCATTCACGATGAAGCTCCTCGAAATCGTGTTTTAGCCATTCCGCCAATTGCTTCCTGGCGCGATGCAGGCGGACATCAAACGCAGCCCGCTTGATGCCCAACACTTCGGTGGCGGCCACGATGCTCAAGCCTTCCTGATAATGCAACACAATGACCTCGCGCAGCTTCGTCGGCAGCGCCGCCA